>JAKSDM010001191.1 GCA_022360135.1 Pseudanabaenales cyanobacterium
GCGGCGTCGGTTTCACCGGCCCGGATGCGCTGCCAACGATCTCGGCCGTCATCTCAATGACCGCCGGCACGATGTTCCTCGTCTGGCTCGGCGAGCTGATCACGGAGAACGGCATTGGCAACGGCATCTCTCTGATCATCACCATCGGCATTCTCGCGCGGCTGCCGGTGACCGTTCAGTCGGTCTATTACATGTTTGACCCGCCGGGCGACGCGCCGACCCAATACAACCTTTTCCATGGAATCGCGCTGCTGTTGCTGCTGGTCGCCGTCGTGGCCGGAGTCGTCGCGGTCACTCAGGCGCAGCGCAAGATACCGGTCCAATACGCCCAGCGCTCGGTCGGCCGCAAGGTGATTCCCGGCGGCACTTCGTTCATGCCCCTGCGGGTGAACTACGCGGGCGTCATGCCGATCATTTTCGCGCAGGCGATCCTGATGTTTCCCGAGCGGCTCTTCAGTCAGTTGGGGCAGACTTGGGACGTTGAGTTTTTGGTGACTTTGGGGCGACAGTTTCAGATGGGGAGCATGGTCTATCTCCTCGTGTACGCGACGATGGTCATGTTCTTCTCGTATTTCTGGGTGGCGACGCAGTTCAACGAGATCCAGATCTCCGACGACTTGAAGAAGCACGGCGGTTACATCCCGGGAGTGAGGCCGGGCGCGGCGACCACCTCGTTTTTGCACAACACGATGAGCCGGATCACGCTCGCGGGCTCGATTTTTCTCACGGTGATCGCGGTGATCCCCATCGTGATGTCGAATTCCATGAACATCTCCTTCGAGGTGTCGCAGTTCTTCGGCGGGACGAGCGTCCTGATCGCCGTCGGCGTGATGTTGGACACCATGCGGCAAATGGAGTCGCACCTGATGATGCGGCACTACGACGGTTTCTTGAAGCGGCGGAGCGGCGGAAGCGGCCCGCGACTGCGCGGCCGGTTCTGAGGCGACGTCCGGTTCCGCGGCGGTCCCCCTTGCGGAAAACTTCCATGATCGTCCTGAAGACCGAGCGCGATTTGGAGGCCATGAGGCCCGCCTGCCGCATCGCGCGAAGGATCCTCGACGAGGTCTGCGAGTGGGTCTCCCCGGGAGTGACCACCGGTGAGATCGACGATTTTGCGGAAGAACGCGTCCGCGCCCACGGCGCGACCAGCGCGTTTTTGGGATACCGCAAGTATCCCTGCAACATTTGCATTTCGGTGAACGACGAGGTCGTTCACGGCTTGGCCGGACGCCGCCGCGTCGAGTTTGGCGACATCGTCAGCTTGGACGTGGGCGTGCGCCACAACGGGTTCGTCGGCGACAACGCGCGGACGATCGCGGTCGGCGGATGCGACGTCGAAGCCCAGCGGTTGATGGACGTGACCGAGCAGGCGCTGCGCGAGGGCATCGAGCAAGCCGTCGCCGGCAAGCGGGTGGCCGACATCGGCCGGGCGATTCAACGACGCGTCGAGGCCAACGGCTTCAGCGTGGTGCGGGAATTCGTCGGGCACGGAGTCGGGCGTCGGGTGCATGAAGAGCCCCAAATTCCGAACTATGTCGACGGCAAGCGCACGCCCAAGCTTCAAGCGGGCATGACGCTCGCGATCGAGCCCATGGTCAACGCCGGAACGGCGGCCGTAAAAATCTTAAATGATGGCTGGACGGTGCTGACCAAAGATGGTAAGCCGTCCGCTCATTTCGAGCACACGGTCTTGGTCACTCGGGGCGAACCGGAGATTTTGACGGTGGCGGACGGGCCGTCGTCGAACGATTCGA
>JAKSDM010000301.1 GCA_022360135.1 Pseudanabaenales cyanobacterium
GCGCATTAGCGAGGGACTGTCTAACCAAGTGATTGCTCAGCAACTCTTTCTCTCGGTCGGAACGGTCAAATCTTACGTGCGGATGATCCTCAACAAGCTCAGTGTTGATGATCGCGTCCAAGCGGCTGCTAAGGCAGTGCGGGAGGGATTGATTTGAGTCTGGAGACTGTCTACGCTTTGTCGACAGAGGCTTTGCCGCCTTTCTCACACCAGATTATTGGATCGTTGCTCTGTAAGATAATGCCTTCTATTGGTAAGCCCGAAAAGGTGTCAACTCTATGAGGATAAGATTATGAAGTCAATTCGCCGTCTGCTTACTTTGTTTTCACTGGTGTTGCTGACTGCCCTAATGGTCATCGCCTGTAACAGCAATAGTGGCGGCAATGATAATGCAAAAGGGCTAGTTAGAGTGGGATCTAAAGACTTCACTGAGCAGTTTATCTTAGGAGAAATGTATGCTCTGGTACTGGAAAATAGCGGTTTTAAGGTGGAGCGTAAGCTAAATTTGGGGGGTACGCCTGTGGCCCAGGCCGGTCTTATCAGTGGTGAGATTGATCTCTATCCAGAGTATACCGGTACGGCGCTGCTAACCGTCCTGAAGGAGCCCACCAATAGCGATCGCCAACAAGTATATGACACAGTCGCCCAAGGCTATAAAGATAGATTTAACTTGATCTGGTTAGACCCCGCCCCGATGAACAATTCCCAAGCTCTGGCGATGACTCAAGAGAAGGCTCAGCAATATAGCATTCAAACTATTTCCGATATGGTCGCCAAAGCTGATCAGTTAACCATTGTCAGCACTCCAGAGTTTCAGGAACGGGAAGATAGTTTGCCCGGCCTAAAGCGGGTTTATGGGGATTTCAACTTCAAGAAACTGATTCCGGTCGATCCGGGGTTGAGGTACCCAGCTTTGTTCGGTGGGGAAGCCGATGTGGTTGAGGCGTTTGGCACGGATGGTCAGATTAGCGCTAATAACTTAGTGGTGCTTGAAGACGATAAGGGACTGTTTCCACCTTATCAAGTTGCTCCTGTCGTTCGTCAGGAAGCGCTTGATGTCGCCCCAGGCATCCGCGACGCCCTCAATGCCCTAGCGCCTAAGCTGACAGATGAAACAATGCGCCGCCTCAACTATGAAGTGGACGGCAACAAACGAGAAGCGGCGGAGGTGGCTAAAGAATTTTTGATTCAAGCTGGTTTTCTACAGGGTAAGTAAATTAAAAGAGGTTTTAAATGAAGAATAGCTTATAGATGAATGGCGCTGAAATCAGCCGAACTTAGATCCTCAGGTTCTCCCAAAACTCGAAATTTGGGCTGCAACATGCTGAAGTCAACGCCATTCGCTTACCGATGAAGAATGCTTACAAGTCCAAGTCTGGATGCAACCTAGCATGACCTGTTTCGAGACCTGTTTCAAGCTTGGGGGAATCGATTGGGGACTTTCGACGATCTGGCAGAATCCAATACAAAACTGGACCCAGCAGGATGATAAGACCGGAAATGACTAGAACAACCGAGAGTCCTTCAATCAACTCGAGACTCATAATCATCACCTCGTTGTACCTTATAAATCAATGCTCTACACCCCGCACCCAGTGATTTGTGGATATAGCTAATCGGTGTTTCCAGTTTGCCTCCAATGGGTCGAGCTTTGCTTTTGAATAGGGAGATGGCAGTGGGCGAGCTGACCGTTTCCCCTTGATCTCATACTCGCCCCACCACGTTGACTTTCAGCCTCACCCAGTCAACTTTCAGGCGGCGGACTACGCCTGGCCAGAAGTGAAAAAAAGTGAGTCAATAGCCGCAGGTTCAGTCAACCCAGCACACTGGCGAATGTCTTGGCGACACTGCAGTGGAAAGGGCTAAAGACTGGCTGAAAGTATCCTCATCCTAATCGCGAGAAGGTAACAAGTTTGGGATGAAATTGTGACAAACAGGGAATAAAATTGAGACTGAGGCCAATTCCCTATAGTTTCTATCAAACCCCTCGATTGAGACTACTATCGAATGGCTATTCATCAGACACTATCCAACGGACTCCCAGAACTCTCCCTCTGGTTATCCACCGGGTTATCCGCCTGGTTATCCGCCTGGTTGTGATGGATTACCCGTTGAGAGTCCTCAAGATTATTAAATTGTTAGGCGTTTAAGTCTTAGATCGACACATATCCCCGCTAAAAAAAACTTTTCTGGCTTTGCCACTTTTTCGTCTCGGCTTTGTCACCATACGTTTGCTTAACTTTATGTAAAGTAACGTTGTTGTTAAGAACCTTCCAGACTGGGTGCTGTTGACTCCCACGACAGTTCCTGGTGTTCCGCCAACAACCCTAAACGTTGAAGTGTTTCAACGTTTCAACCTAATTCCCTATAACTTGTCATTAGTGAGGATATTGTATGTCAACTTACAAAGTTACATTGATCAATGAAGAAGAAGGAACTAACGTTACCCTTGAGGTTCCTGAAGGTGAGTATATTCTTGATGTGGCTGAACAGGAGGGAGTTGATCTACCGTATTCCTGCCGTTCTGGCGCCTGCTCCACCTGTGCTGGCAAGCTCAAAGAGGGAACCGTTGACCAGTCTGATCAGTCCTTCTTAGATGATGAGCAAATGGAAATTGGATTTGTCTTGACTTGTGTTGCTCAACCCACTTCCGACTGCACCATTATTACGCACCAAGAATCAACTCTGTTTTAAGTTTTAAATTTTTAAGTGTTGAGTACTGAAATCATATCTCATCACTCTTGTGCTGGCGCTGGTTAGTTAAAACATTGAGGCTGTTGCTTGACTTACGGTTACCGATCTAAAGCTGGAAAACCCGGACCAGATAGCCGTCGGCCATTCGCTATCGGCATTCAACCCAAAACCTAATGGCTGATGGCTAACAGTTAATAGTTCGCTGCCTAAAGACTGTCCCGGCTAAGTGAGTACTCGGCTACACTGCTTCAGCTCTGTGATATCCGTTTCGTCTGCCATGATATTGGCGTCTAGTCATCAGCAATGAGTTAAAAGCTAAAGGCTATACCTCTAAAGGCCAGCGCCATGCGTCTGCTTTGAGTCCTTAGAGCTGAGCATGCGTAGAAGCTCA
>JAKSDM010001616.1 GCA_022360135.1 Pseudanabaenales cyanobacterium
ATAGTGGGACGTGTAAAAAATCCGGGGATTTTGGAAACTAGACGCACTATCCAGCGTTGAAACTCAATTACGTAAACTATATTTAGCGTTCTTCATTTGTAATCACCGGATTTTTTACACTAAGAACTATTTCGGAGGTGCATATGGGTATGCGGTTGCGGGTCTTTCTAACTGCTGAAGAAGACCGTACGTTATGGGAGTTGCGACGGGTCACAACCGTTCCCCAACGGGTGAAGGACCGCGCTGAGGTGGTGCGCATGAATGCTCGGGGAGACTATGTTGAAACCATTGCTGCTTACTTTCGATGGCATGTGGAAACTGTGCGCGACGCACTCAAGTGTTGGCTAAAAGAGGGTTTAGGGGGATTATGGGAGGCCCCTGGACGAGGTGGAAAACGACGTTGGCAGGAGTCAGATATCGAGTATTTAGAACAGATTTTGATTGACGATGTTAGTCATTAATCAATCCCGGCCTGATGCTCACACTTAAAGCCCTGCTGTCGCCAAACTTCCAAATCCACCTCCGGGAGATGAGCGACTTCCGAGCATTTGGGGGTATAGATCTGACTAATCAATGCCCAGAAGAGACTGCGGGTGACATCTAAGGTGGTTTTTAGAGACGTTTCTTGATTTCCGGGAACCCCCTTCTCTTCAACAATGTCGGGCTCGACCCAAATACCATGGGTCCCCAAAATGATTTGAGCCATCCATTGAGCTCTGGGTAAATGAGAGGGAGAGGTCACCAACCTAACTTTTCTGACGCCCCATTGGCGCAAGATAGGCAGTCCAAAGAAAAAGTTGTCAAAGGTGGAGTCGGCGCACTTTTCTAACCAAACTTGGTTAATGGGAGCCGCTTCACGTTCGAAGACGATCCGAATACAGGGGGCTTGCGAACCTGAGGAAATGAGAACAGACGTCTGAGGCGAGTAGGCGATTTGTTGGGCGACGTAAATTTCCCGACGGATGCTCCCTCCTAACACCAAATAGGCGTCTACAGGCGCGGTCGAGGCTAACTTCAGGGTGAGCCAATTGATCAAAAACCAAATTGCTAACGCCACGATCGCACCCGCCAATCCCCATCTTAGACGGCGACTCCAATGGGTTGAGCAAAACAACAAGCCAGAGACGATTCGTCGACTTAAAGCAGATGGGCGGCGTTGATTTCTCACAGGGACACCCCGTTGGAAATAGCATTGATGACTAAAATTAATCCTGCTGGTTCCACGGCGGATTTCCTTAAAGAAAGTTTACATAAATTCCATCGAATCCACTAAGGCGCCTCGGTTACATTTGATTGAGGGGGGCGCCAATTGAGTCGAGTGCTCAATTGTCTACAGGTTTGGGTAACCTAGCAAATGCTAATGCCTAAATCCTACATTTCCATCAAACGACCTTTCTGGCATATAGAAATTTTAGATAAGCTTGTCTTATCCTTGCCCAGTATGGTTTTAGACCTTTTTAGGCGGTCCGTACGCTAGCTAATTTCATAGCCATAATTGCTTGCTTGCTTCAACCAACCTGCACCTAAAAACCTTCAATGAAACAATCTGCCAGCCGCTCTTGCTTGTCACGCCTGTGCTTTTTGGATGGTGCGATCGCAACCTTAATCCTTTTTTCTTCCTTTATCCCTACCTTTTCCAAGCCTGCTAGCGCCATCCTCAGCGATAGCCCCAAAGTGGTTCTGGATGAGGCTTGGCAAATTGTCAACCATGAGTATGTTGATGAAACGTTTAATCAAACCGATTGGCAGGCTATCCGTCAGAGTTTGCTAGGGCAAGAATATACCTCCCGTCAGCATGCCTATTCAGCCCTGAGAAGGGCTTTACGGCGTTTAGACGATCCTTACACCCGATTCCTGGATCCAGAAGAATACGACGAACTGACCGACCAAACTTCTGGAGAAGTCTCCGGGATTGGTATCCGTCTCAGACGGGAAGCCAAAACGGGCGGCATTATAGTGGTTGAAACGATGGTCGACTCTCCGGCTGAGCAAGCGGGCATTCGGGCGGGCGATCAGGTTTTGATGGTTGACGGTCAGTCAACTCGGGCGATGACTGTAGAGGCGGTTTCCGAACTTATTCAGGGAGAAATCGATACTCAACTCACAGTGACCATTGCTGATCAAAATGAACGTCAGCGTACTCTAATCCTGACTCGAGCCCTGATTGAAGTTCCCACCGTACATTATTCGATTAAGGAGCGCAACGGCGCTCGCATTGGCTATATTCGCTTGACAGAATTCAACGCTCACGCGTCAGAACAGATGGAAATAGCGATTAACAACTTGGTGGCGGAGCAGGCTGAGGCATTTGTGCTTGACCTTCGAGGGAATCCGGGAGGACTTCTCTACGCTAGTATTGAAATCAGCCGGATGTGGCTTCAACGGGGCTCCATCGTCCGAACAGTGGATCGGGGAGGGCAAAGTGAAGAAATTACGGCTAACCGCACGGCGTTAACCCATCTTCCCTTAGCGGTTCTGGTCGATGGCCGATCAGCCAGTTCCAGCGAGATCCTAACGGGCGCCCTGAGGGATAATAAACGGGCCACGGTAGTGGGTAGCCCTACCTTTGGCAAGGCGTTAGTTCAATCTCTCCATTCCCTTTCTGATGGGTCAGGCATCGCGGTCACTGTGGCGCATTACTTTACCCCAAATGGCACTGATATTAGCAGCAAAGGGATTACGCCAGATATCCAGATTGATCTCACCGATGGCCAACGGCGCCAATTAACCAATAATCCAAATCTGTTGGCGACAGAGGCTGATCCTCAGTTTATGCAAGCCGTATCTGCTCTAGAACCGACAATTCTCGTCAATCGCGACGCCGCCCCTGTCAGCAACAGTCACCCCGTAAGTGCTGAAGGCTCCAACCAATTGGGGCGGAATTTGCTGCTCCGGGAATAGGCATCGTAATGATGGGTAGATGGGATGCAATGCGTCTACTCATCTACTCATCCACTCCCTATCCCCAATGGCTCACTAATAATCGCTAATCCGCTGGCGTATGGCTAGAGAATACATAAATTCGTTGGGTTTCCAAGGAATCTTGAAGATCTGACGGTTTTACTGTGTCGATTCCGGGAAGGGGATCGAGACGGAAAATCTGGCGATCAAGTTGTACCTGGAGTGTGGTGAAGGGATCCCCACCTGAAGAGATAAGGAACTCTAAGTGATCAATATCTGGCCAAGCCGCTAGCTGATCTAAGAGTTGTGTCACCGCCTGCAAGTAAGGATGTCCTGCCTGTTTGTACCAATCAGGCGGGAGCAAGTCAGAGTGATCAAGCCCCAGATGCACGATTAGAGAAACATGGCCAAAAAGAGCGACGGCGACTGAACGAGCTTCCTCCTGCAACAAGAGGGTGTGCTGTTTAACCACATGCCTTAGTTTTTCTAGCTTTTCATAGCGTTCGGTCACTGGTAGCGGCTCATGCCGCCAATGGATGGCCAACGTCACCAGGTAAGATTGCAGCAGCAAATGCCCCAGCTTCTTAGCTTTGGTTGCTAGATAGTTCGAGTTGTAGGAGGTCGCCTCGATCAGCAGAGGCACTCGATCCACCATTTCCAGGCCGTAGCCCTTCAAACCAGCAATTTTTCTAGGATTGTTGGTAATCAGACGGAATTGGTTAACGCCGATATCGTTGAGGATTTGCGCTCCCATACCATAGTTCCGCTGATCGATCGGGAGACCCAGCTTTTCATTGGCTTCAACTGTGTCCAGGCCCATGTCCTGAAGGGAATAGGCTTTGAGCTTATTCACCAGACCAATGCCTCGTCCTTCCTGCCGCAGATACACCACAACTCCCTGACCCGCGTTCTCGATCATCTTTAGGGCGGCTTGGAGCTGCATTCGGCAATCACAGCGGAGGGAGCCAAAAGCATCCCCGGTCAAACATTCTGAATGCACTCGCACCATGATGGGCTGATTCTTAAAGGCGTTCGGATCTCCTTTCACTAAGGCGACATGCTCTGAATTGTCTAACAGATTGCGATAGGCATAAATTTTAAAGTGCCCAAATTGACTGGGTAGGTCAGCAATCGCTTCTCGGTGTACAAAGCGCTCATGGCGCAGACGATAGCTAATCAGATCGGCAATGCTAATTAGTTTGAGGCTATGCTTTTGGGCATACTCAACCAGATGGTTGAGGCGAGCCATTGACCCATCTGGGTTTTGAATCTCACAGATGACTCCGGCTGGATATAGCCCCGCCAATTTGGCTAGATCCACCGCCGCTTCTGTGTGGCCGGCTCGCTTAAGTACACCGCCAACCTTGGCGCGCAGCGGAAAAATATGTCCTGGACGGCGTAAATCACTTGATCGGGTATTGGGGTTGATCGCCACTTGGATGGTTCGGGCTCGATCCTCAGCCGAAATTCCGGTCGTTACCCCCAAGTGAACAGCAGCGTCAATACTAACGGTGAAGGCTGTTTGCTCATTCTCATCTTCGAAGGCGCTATTACTAACCATCAGCGGCAGGTCAAGTTGATCGAGGCGACTACCAGTCATGGCTAAGCAAATCAATCCCCTAGCCTCCACCGCCATGAAATTAATCATGTCAGGGGTGGCAAACTGAGCTGCGCAGATGACATCTCCCTCATTCTCACGATTTTCGTCATCGACGACGACGATGGCGCGACCTGCCGCCAAATCCTTCAGGGCGTCGTCAATGGCGTCAAACTGGAAGCTATGTCCATTTGCGGTGAAAAGAGTGTCGTCCAAATCCTCTAGAACGTCCATAATAGGGGCTAACACAATGAATACCCTAAGCTTTGTTGAAGAATTGCTTTATTTTCGATTGTAATTCTTGTAATTTTCACCTGAGGAGATGATCGTGGGTTGTAAACCCTGAGTTAAAACTTAGAGTTTGGGATTACAATGCTGCACTTAAGTAGATTACCGCTTGGGCTGATAGGGTAATCCCGGCTTCGGCGAACAGTTCTATTAAATTTATAGATTTAGGCCTCATGGATGATTCAGAATATGTATCAGTTGGGATTATTGGGGCATCGGGATATGGCGGTGTACAGCTTGTCCGCTTGTTGATGGAGCATCCCCTGGTCAAGATTACCTATCTTGGGGGAGAAAGCAGCGCAGGTAAGGATTTTGCTGAGCTTTATCCCCATCTGGGGCATCAGGTCAATTTGGCAGTCGAGCCCATCGATCTAGAGACGATCGCTAAGCGCTGTAAAGTCGTGTTTTTGTCACTGCCGAATGGGCTAGCTTGCAAAATGGCTCCCTCCTTGCTTGACAAGGGATGTAAAGTTCTTGATCTTTCTGCTGATTACCGCTTCACCAATCTTGAGACCTATCAAAGCTGGTATGGGGTTGAGCGCAATGACCAAGCATTAGCGGAAACAGGGGTTTACGGCTTACCTGAATTGTACCGCGATCGCATCCGGGAAGCTCAACTGGTGGGTTGTCCAGGCTGTTATCCGACAGCGAGTTTATTAGCCGTTTCACCCCTGTTGAAGCAGGGATTAGCCCAACCAGAGAGCCTGATTATCGACGCCAAGTCAGGCGCTTCTGGCGGCGGTCGACAGGCTAAAACCCATCTTTTACTGGCGGAAGCTGATAACTCTTTATTTCCTTATGCCGTCGCCCATCATCGACACACGCCAGAAATTGAGCAAATTTGTAGTGAGCTGGCGGGTCATGAAGTCCTGGTCCAGTTCACCCCTCACTTAGTCCCCATGGTGCGCGGCATCCTGACAACTGTGTACGCAACGATGCGAGATCCAGGTCTAGTGCGAGATGATCTGCTAACCATCTATTCAGCCTTCTATCGCAGTTCCCCCTGGGTAAAAGTTCTATCTAACGGCATATATCCCCAGACTAAATGGGCCTGGGGAACTAACCTCTGCTACATTGGCATTGAGGTTGATCCTCGCACCGGACGAGTCATTGTGATGTCAGCGATCGATAACCTAATGAAGGGTCAAGCGGGTCAAGCAGTCCAATGTTTCAATTTAATGATGGGGTTAGATGAAACCATTGGACTGCCAAATCTGAGTTTTTATCCATAGGACAAAACCATAGGACAAAACAGATCTTATATAGAGACGCCGTATGTCGCGTCTCTATACAATTCGGACAATCCAGATATTCAAATGTCTAGGGTTCTTCTGCGATCGGCTCTACCCAAACGATTTGGGGCTTAAGCGGGTCGCCGCCGCCACTCTGTTCCCGCATAACGCTATTGGCTTGTCGGGGATCAAAATAGCGACTGAACTCGCTTCGGAGGCGAGACGTCTGTTGCTCAGCGATGCGGATAGCCGTTTGCATCTGATTCAGTTTTTCTCGTCGGGTCTGGTAGTCAGGGACGAGGGTTGCTAAAGCTGAAATAGCCGCGATCGCTAAAACGAGATTGATGATTAACTTAACAGCCGTTTCCAACGCTATAACCTGGGGAGTCTCAACCGCTCCTCGACGAAGCCGCCGCCGTGGCCGTTGACCGCTAGAGCGATTTACTGGATGCAGCGCCGAAGCAGAGGAAAGGGGGTCAAAAGACGGCTGAGTAGCATTCATAGAAGAAAAGACCGAAGTTAATTAGCGCAAATAGACTTAGATAAATCCTGAAGTCGGTCCAAGAATAGATTTCATTATGAATGAAAAGTCTGACTTTTGACGGCTTTGGATAAAAAAACGGTAGATTTCTCTTTTTGGGGGGAGGGTTGAAAAGGTCAGCCCTCCTGCATTCCCCTGCTCCCCTCAAAAAACCCCCAGGGTGCAAAAGTAACCTGGAGGCATCGGGTAAATTAATTCAGAGTACTAAAGGAATCAGGATTAAGCAAAAGCAACCTTACTAATTCGGAGCCTACTTATATAACTCTGCGCCGAGACGATAGGCCAAGATGCCAGGAATCAGCGAAATGATCAGAGCGATGAAAATTTGAGGTGCTGCTAGAGCCATAATTAATTAGTTCCTTAACGTCTAAGGTTTTTTTCCTTGAATTAATTTTTCAACAATCTGGGCAATATCGCTTCCCCATGAACCCTATCTGTTACAAGCTGTAATGAACCATAGTCGTCAAGGGAGTCTCTGACGCCTGAATTTCTCTGGGATATTCCTAGCAGGAATTTTCCCCCTATCCTGACCAACGACGCCAGACTTGCTAAGCTAGGGAGTCAATAGTTTCATGCTTGATTATATGCTACTGCCTCCCAATCATTTCTGGCAAAGACGTTGGAGCGTTAGGGAGTGGTGCAGATTCGCTGATTCTAGACATCTAGACGTTCTACAAACGGCAGTTTTGGACTCGATTTACACTTAGGAGCGCCTATCTAATTGAATTAATTCGACAATTTTGATTAAACAGCTTTAGGAAAAGGACAGGACGAGAATTTGTTGGAAAGTTCAAAACCACTGCGTACAAGCTTTGAACGTCAACTCAGACGGGTACAGCGGGACGTTCTGAGGATGGGAGCATTGGTGGAGAGTTCGTGTCTTTTAGCTCGGGAGGCGCTTTGTGAAAGAAACCTAGAGGCTGCTCAGCGGTTGGCGACCCATGACAAGCAGATTGATCAGTTTTATCGACAAATCGAACTCGATTGCAATGAGCTACTCAATCTGCAAGCTCCAGTTTCTCAAGAATTAAGACTGATCAGCGCCTTGATGCAGATGGTGCGAGATCTGGAGCGGATTGGCGATTACGCCAAGGACTTGGGCGAAGTCGCCATCAAACTTTTTCCATACCCGGTACATCCTTGTATGGGACGTGTGCAGATCATGCTTGACCGATGCCGATCGATGGTTGCGATGAGTTTGGTTTCCCTTTCATCTCTAGACGCTGAAGCCGGTCTTGAGGTCAAAGTGAAAGACGATATGGTTGATGCAGACTACGAAGATCTCTACACCTTATTAGTCCACCAAAGTAGTGGACGGGAGGTCATAGAACCAATAGTATTGCTGGTTCTAGCCATTCGTTATTTGGAACGCATGGCTGATCACGCCACAAATATTGGCAAACGAGTTGCCTATGTTGTCACCGGGGAACGTACTTAGCAGCTTTTACCACCGGATCCATCGATCACAGGTCGGGAAAAGTCATATAATCTTAAGGTTTAAAGTTTGACAGTTTTCCACTTATTGAGGAAGTATGTAAAGGGTGTAAGGGTATATGTTTCTTCAATCTACAGCGCCTTGATATGAATAGATAGTCGATTTGTGGCTTAACATTATCTGTGCTGTTGGATACGCCTTTGAGGTTAGGAATAGATTGCCCTTCAACTTAAAGATGTGTTGGCGCAAGCAAACGTCTTTCCAAGAAATTCAATCAGCGGCGATGCTCTTGTAACTTTTACAGAAGTCGTCGAGTTACCCAAGAGTTTGTTGCTTATTCGGGATTTGGTTGAATCCTAGGTAGATTAACAAACTTATTAGGTAAAGACATGAATTTGGTTTCAGAAATGCTTGGGTCAGGGGACTGCACACCAAAAACAGTTGCATAATTTGGAATTAGAGGACTCATCGCTACATGGAATTCTCGATCGCTGCCTTACTGGCAAATTTCTCAGATGACAAGTTGATTACCCTCAAAACACTGGAGAAAAAGCTCAACTGCAAAGACGATGACAGTGTTAAGGATCTGCAAATTGCCGTGGACGCCTTAGAGAAAATTGGCATTCTGGTGAAAGAACGGGGTAAATATCGCCGTTTACTTGAAGGCGGCCTAGTCGAAGGTAAACTTCGCTGCTCCAGTAAAGGATTTTGTTTTGCTATCCAAGATGAGGAAGGCTCAGAGGATATTTATGTTCGAGAAAGCCAGTTGAATACGGCTTGGAATGGCGATCGCGTTTTAATCAAGGTGACCAAAGAAGGCAGTCGCCGCCGCAGTCCGGAAGGGGAGGTGAAGCTGATTCTAGAACGCGCTAACGCATCTGTACTAGCTAGGGTTAAACAAAAAAATGATAATTACCATGCGGTTCCCTTAGACGATCGGCTGCTATTCGAACTTGATTTAGGAAACGATGGTCTTACCCTTGAAGAAGCGGTCGATCAACTGGTGCATGTTGAAATTCTCCGCTACCCTCTGGGGCAACTGCCGCCGCAGGGGAAAGTTGCACAGATTCTAGGGAGTGATGCGGAGACAGCGTCTGATCTAGACATTGTTTTCTGCAAGCATGACCTGCCTAGATATTTTTCCGATATGGTGCGACAAGCCGCCAGGGCGCTCCCTAGCAAAGTTCGCAAGGCGGATATGAAGGGGCGGTTAGACTTGCGTGAAAGCCTGACGATAACGATCGATGGGCCTGATGCTCAAACTGTTGATGACGCTCTGACCCTGGAGAAAAACGAGGAAGGAGGCTGGCGATTAGGCGTACATATTTCCGACGTTTCTTACTATGTGCCAGTCCATTCAATTATTGACCGGGAAGCTCAGAAGCGGGGGACAGCCGTCTATCTGGCGGATGAAATGGTGCCGCTGCTGCCCCCTCCCCTTTCGGGGTCTCTCTGTTCCCTAGAAGCGGGTAAGGACCGTCTGGCGCTATCCTTGCTGATCACGCTGGATGAAGACGGAAAGGTCTTAGAGTTTGAAATCCAGCCGACGTTTATCCAGGTGGACTATCAGCTCAACTATAAGCAGGCTCAGGCGGTTCTGGAGCGAGATAAGGATGAGAGTCTAGAAAAGCTAGGGGTTAAACCCAAAGAAATTGCCCCTTTCAAACCGATTTTCGAACTGCTGGAGCAGCTATTCACATTAAGTCAGGCGGTGAAAGATCAGCGTCATCAGCGGGGCGCCTTTGAACTCAATCTGCCCGAGAACGTATTTCCTCCAGAAGAAGGCGGCAAGCTAGCAAAATACCTCTCCCCTAAATTTCAATATGATGATGAGGGAGCGTTGGGAGCAATGGTGATTTCTTCCTTGCTGCCCGCCCGTTTAATTGTCACCGAACTGATGCTGCTAGCCAATCAGTTGGTGGCTTCCCACTTAAAAGCCTTAGATATTCCGGCCATCTACCGGGTGCATCGCACCCCTGATCCCGCCGATGTGCAGGAACTGATCAAGCTGGCCAATAACATGGGCCTAGAACTTCATTTAGAGGACGAAGAAACCGTCCATTCCCGCGACTATCAACGCTTTACCCAGCAGTTCGCCACCTCTAAGACGGAGAAGGTGTTGACTTATCTTTTGCTATCTACTTTTAAGCCAGCTCTCTACAGTGTTCATCCCAACACCCACTTTGGGTTGGCGTTGGATGAAGGGTATACCCATTTCACTTCCCCCATGCGACGCTATCCTGATCTACTGATTCATCGAGTGCTGCATGCTGTATTTGATCATGGGCGAGATCGCCGCTCGACGCGTTCTAAGGATAGGGTGAATCTGCGAAGCAGTTCTTGCCATAATAAGATTAACTGGGGGGTGCTGCCCCCAGATGTTAATCATGAGTTTGAGGATTTCTTTTCCCGCATTACCATACACCTAACCGAACGAGAACGGTTAGCGCAAGAAGCAGAGGCGGACCTAGAAGGACTAAAGAAGGCAGAGTTTATGCAAGCCCATACGGGTGAAGTCTTCCATGGTCTGATTACGGGTGTGCAATCCTACGGATTTTTCGTAGAGATTGAAGAACTCTTGGTGGAAGGTTTGGTCCACGTCAGTTCTCTCAAAGATGACTGGTACGAGTACCGTTCGCGTCAGCAAAAACTGGTTGGACGTAAAAATCGTAAGCAATATCGCTTGGGCGATCGGGTCGAGGTTCAGGTCAAGAGTGTTGACTATTATCGTCAGCAGATTGATCTGGTAGCCGTCGGCGGCGGTAGTGAAGTCTCCGATGAAGAATATGAAGAGATGCTTCCGCCGGAATCCGACGAAGACTTTAATGGAGAAGAATTAGACCTGGCTGAAGCCTATGATGAGGATGAATAGCCACTATCTGTTGAACTATTCTGCGTGAATTCATTGATCTCACCGCCTGTGGCTCGGCCACTGATCCTTGGGGTAACCGGAGCGTCTGGACTGATCTATACAGTTCGGGCCCTGAAATTTCTCCTAGAGGCTAATTACACAGTAGAGTTAGTGGCCTCTAAATCTACTCATCTAGTTTGGCAGGCGGAACAAGGAATTCGCATGCCGGTTGAGCCTACTCAGCAAGAACAGTTTTGGCGACAACAGACTGGGGTTGAAATAGATGGAAAGCTTCGCTGCCATCCTTGGGGGGATGTGGGGGCTACTCTGGCCAGTGGCTCCTATCGCACCGCTGGCATGCTGGTGATTCCTTGCAGTATGAGTACAGCGGCCAAATTAGCAACGGGCTTGAGCTCCGATCTGCTGGAACGAGCCGCCGATGTTCAACTTAAGGAAGGCCGTCGACTGGTCATCGTACCTCGGGAAACGCCTTTCAGCCTGATCCACCTGCGTAACCTCACCACCCTTGCAGAAGCCGGTGTCCGGATCGTCCCCGCTATCCCCGCCTGGTACCATAATCCCCAAACTATTGAGGATCTGGTCGATTTTGTAGTCGCCCGCGCCCTAGATCAGTTAGATATAGACTGTGTTCCTCTAAAGCGTTGGCAAGGACATTTGGAGGAATCGTGATTAGCAGTTAGTGGTATAGCCCTATCGGACATGGCTCCGCTAAAGCTGGTAGCGTAGAAGTAAGTATAGATTTGAGGGCAGTAGAAAGTAAGGAGGAGGAGAGTCGCCTATGACTACCCAACGCGCCGTCGTATTCCTCCTAGTCACCGGGGGGCTGGTGTTGTTTGCGGTGCAGAATGCATCGCCGCCGTGGTTACCTCTAACTGTATTTGGAGTCCAGACTCAATCACTGCCATTGTCGTTTTGGCTAGTGGCGGCGATCGCAGCAGGCGTCATCACCACTTTATTGATGGTGGGACTGCTCAATCTATATGGACCTCAGTTCCGTCCCAAATCGCCTAGGGTAGGTCGGGCTCGCGCTAAATCGTCCAGCAGAATGGGTGGGACGCCTCAATCTAGAAGGACCACTCAAACAGAGCCTGGCTGGAGTCCTGCCTCAGATTCTTCGAGCGGATCGATGGGGGCTGCTTCAACCCCTAATCCGGTTAGCGCTGACAATGCTGACGCCCAGGATTGGGGCGCCTTCAAACCACCCGAACAATGGGATGATTGGGGGCAGAAACCCAACCCCTCGGTTGTCGTTGATACGCCGACTCAGAATGCTTCCACTCAGGGCCCGTCCAGACGGCGATCCAGACGGCAGAGGGAGCAATATGCAGTAGAAGAGTCCTTGGAAGAAATCGCTGGCGGTTGGAATGAGTACGAAGAGTCTGCCTACAAAGAGTCTGCCTACATGCCAAGGGGCGGCAGTCCAGTGGATGACGCCTTAGATGAGATCTCAGAAGGTTGGGATGACTATGAGGAAGCTGAAGATAACCCTCCACCTCCACCCCCTAAAGACTATGAAGTCAAGCAAGCGCCCAAAACCGTCTATCGCTCTGGCTCCCTTTACTCCTACAGTTATGACAAAACTGAAGCGTCTGATGCAAACCGGGGGGAAGACGCCTACCCGACAAATGGGCTAGATGATGATATAGATGATATCGAAGATCAAGACTATCCCGCCGATACTGATAAATCCGCTGACCATCGGCAAACCGCATCCGGTCCTGGTAAAGTTGGCCCTGATGGGGTATACGAAGCGGATTACCGGGTGATCATCCCGCCCACTCGGAATTTGGATGAAGAGGATGACTGGGAGAACGGGGAGAGGCGATGATTGGTTGAAGAGGTAAGGAAGAGGGTGGAGATTTTGGATTTTGGATTTGGTTTACCTCTCCTCTGAGGATTTTAGATTTTAGATTTTGGATTTTGGATTCGATTTCACTTTCCCGTTCCTCTATCTCCCCCGCCTCACCTGTCCCCCCTGCTCTCTTTATCCCCTATGCCCGACTCCCCATTCCCGGTAAGCTAAAAGCTGATCGCTAACAGCAAATGGCTAACCGTGACAAATTTTCTTCGAGGGACGAATCTCTACCTGATTGGCATGATGGGGGCTGGCAAAACCACAGTGGG
>JAKSDM010000598.1 GCA_022360135.1 Pseudanabaenales cyanobacterium
ATATTGCAATATCAGCTGCAAATCAGATGAAATAATAATTCGCTGGCTGCTTTGGTTTACGAGATATGAGGACCGCTGTCATGTTGCTGTTTAGAAGTCGTCGCCGCAGGTCTCGATGGAGTTCCCGTCAACCTTCCCGATACCGTTGGCTCATTGTGCTGCTAATTTTAGTTGCCGCGCCGGTTGGGCTAGAACTATTAGCGCGACTGATTACCAATTGGACAGGCTTCAATGAACAAGTGCGGGAAGATTCCTCTTTGAAGCGAATGCACGCTTACCAGCTTCAGTTTGTCAATATCGATGGACAGCCCTATGAAGAAAACGCTGCAAATGGGGAGTTATTGATAGTTCGCAGTCCCTTGCTGGGCTATCAGCTCTTACCCAATCAGAAAAATAGCTTTTGGACCGTTAATCAGCAGGGATTTCGAGATGAGGAGATGACACCGATTGAAAAACCTGCTGGCGAAATCCGGATCTTTTTACTAGGTGGCTCGACGGCCTTTGGTCAACTCAGCTCTAATAATGAAATCACCTTGGCGTACCAGCTGGAAGCCCGGCTGAATCAGAGGGTGGCCCAACAGCGAGCGAATCCTGATAAATTTCAGCCTGAAGTATTGCCCTACTGGGCGGATAAGGTACAGGAAGCGTTAGCGCTTCCCCCTCGAATTCGGGATGGCCAATATCGTGTGATTAACGCCGCTGTGCCCGGATACGCCTCGGGCAATGAATTGGCTCAACTGATGAAGCGGGTTGTCAATTACGATCCAGATATTGTGGTGGTGCTCAATGGCTACGCCGATCTGCTATTACCCAGTTCGCAGCTAGGGGCGGACATACCCGGCCTGGAAAACCTATTGGTCGGCGAAACCCCTGGTATCGGCAGTCAAATTGGTGAGCAGATACAGAGCTGGTTTCATCAGCTGTCAGCAGTGCAAGTATACGAGCATTATACACAAGGTCGCCAACCAGCCCAGGCGACCTTGGCGACCCCGTTGAATTTAGCGTCTGTGGAAGCCGAGGCTTCATTGAGTAATAGCTTAGGGGCTGATGAGGCGGAGCTTAAACAACGGATTCTACGCTATCGCAATCATATGAGGCAGATGGCGCAGTGGGCTTCTAGCACCCAAAAAAGATTAGTGATTGGCCTTCAACCTGAAATTACAGGTCGCAATCCCGAAAACATGACATCGGCAGAAGCTGAAATTGTGGTGGGCCTGGGAGATGCTTACAAGCAATGGATGCAGATTGGATATGATCAGCTAGCGGCGGCGGCGAACCAGGTGGCGCAGAGTTCAGCTAACATCAGCATGTTAAATCTATATCAACTGTATAAATCTTTTGAAGGACACGCTTTCCAAAGCCCCATTAGCCTGACGGATGAAGCCAATATGGTGCTGGCGGAACAGTTTTATCAAGCGATCGCAACTGAGCTAACCTTGAGACCAGGCTCCTTCACGGGAAGGAAACCCCGTCGATGAGGGAGAGGCGCGTAGTGCGTCATCAAATCCACTACAACAATCGTTCTAAAGCACTGCTGAATTCTTCGTAGGGCTTTACCCCGATCAGCGTCTCAATCAATTCGCCTCCTTTGAAAAACATCACAGCTGGGATGCTTCTAATTCCAAACCGTTTGGCGACTGGCTTATTGGAATCCAGATCCAGCTTAAAAACCTTGACCCGATCGCTATAATCACCCGCCAGCTGATCCATTAAAGGCCCCACCAGTTTGCAAGGACCACACCAGCTGGCGGTGCAGTCTACCACCACCAACGACTCATTCGCCAGGAGCGAATCAAATTCAGCTTCATCTTGAATAAACTTAGCCGTACCCATAATCTGCGTCTCCAGGCTGACACATTGTTCCGTAACCCTTCTGCATTGTACACCTGGCTCTGTCCAAAACTTTTATTCTGAATAGTATTGACTGCGGTCAAGCGTTACATCCTCTTTGAGAGGCGGTATCCGCTGCTGATGACTGGTCGAACCTTTTTCATACGCACAATCATTCCCCAGGTTAGTCTGAATCCGATGATAAAA
>JAKSDM010001740.1 GCA_022360135.1 Pseudanabaenales cyanobacterium
CAGGGACAATTTGGCTTCAGTGTGCAGAAGAAAATCTATGTGGAGTGTGGCGCAAAGCTGGACGGCAAGTATCCAGGTGATAAGATTTGGAGCGTGTTTTGCGATCGCATCGGCTGGAGAGTCAATGAAAACTATATCTCCGAAAACTATATCTCCTATGAGAAAGTGATTTTTAATACTAATGCGCCACAGGGCCATCTCCCATCTCGCCTGCTTTGGGGGGGTGTTTTGGGTTGGGTGGGTTTTGGGTTGGGTGGGTTTGCCGCGGGGGGGAGGTGTTTCTCTTCTCTCGCATCAAGACTTGTAAACTGTAGCAAATAAGCGCTTCAGTTTGATCCAAAAGTTTTATTTCAAACCCCCTCCACACAGAAAAACAAAACGATTTTGGATTTTAGATTTTAGATTTTAGATTTTGGATTTTAGATTTTAGATTTTAGATTTTGGATTTTGGATTAGCTTTTTTGTGGCGAAGTGTTTTGATTGATGCAACTGTCATTGCAAGAATTTATTTGGTTTCGGTCTTCAGGCTTTTGGTTTTGGCTTCAGGAATTTCATCTGCTTCCGCTATCAATTCCTGGCAATAGAGGATTTGGCAATAGAGGATTCATCTGCTTGTTCAAAAATGCTGAATGCAAATGAGCCGTTCACATTAGCCGTTCACATTAAGTGTGTTTCTCTCGAACAAATGTTCCACTTGATTAATTGCGCAACCAATTTGGGCAGCAAATTCTCTATTAATTTCCTCCCACAGAAACAGGCTTAAATTCAATTGTTAGACCTACAGCATTGAGCGCTGAGGCAAGCGTCTCAAGCGTCGGGTTTTCATTTCCACTTAATATTCGTTGAAGATGCTGCCTAGAAATATCGCTATTATTTGAAATATCTTGCACTGCTCCAGTTGCTTCAACAATATTCTTGAACGCCAGTAAAAATGCCTCCCTGTTGCCATCTTTTAGAGTTTCATCCAGAGCGGCTTTTAGATATTGGGCTGAATATGCTGGATCCGAAAGTCTCACGAGCAAATCGTTCCGGTAGTCTTTGACAGGCATCCCCTACTCTCCTCCTGGTTCATTTTGGTAAGCAGTCCAAATTTTTTGGGCCTCCTTGATATTCTTATTTTGACTCTTTTTTGAGCCTCCCAGGAGTAAGAGTACGATTGGTCATATTGTCAGTAACAGGTAAGTGCTGGTTCGCTGATTTGCTATGGTCATTTACAAAACTGTTGAAACTTTTTGAATCTATTCCTCAAGATAGCCTGCTAAAAATGCTTTAGGAGGTATTCTAGGCCGTCCGAAACTGCATATGTCTGGGGTGGCCAAATTATAGAAGTTAGAAGTTTTTTATTCTTTGGGTTTTTCGCCCCAATGATCGATTTCCTCAGCTGCCCGAGGCGTCCGATAGGCGGCAATGTCATACAGCGGTTTAACCGGCGTTAACTCCAACTGGTTTGGTGTCGCCTTCGGCTTCGGCTGTTTCCGTCGTCGTTGCGACACGCCCTCCTCCGTAGTTTCCTCGGCCACTACCTCGTACAATAGCGCTAGCTTATTTCCTGTCCCTTTTCTTAATACTCGACCCAGGCGCTGAATGTATTCTCGGGTAGATCCGGTGCCCGAGAGCAAAATGGCGACCCGAGCTTCCGGCACATCTACGCCTTCATTCAGCACATGGGACACCACCAAGGTTTTGTAGTCCCCTTGGCGAAACTTTTGCAGGATTTCGTGGCGTTCCTTTACGGGCGTTTGGTGGGTAATTGCGGGAATCAGAAAATCTTGGGAAATGCGGTAGACCGTGGCGTTGTCGTTGGTAAAAATCAGGGCGCGTTCTGGATAGTGTTTGACTAGTAGATCAGCCAGGATGTGAAGTTTGGCTTCGGTGCCCAGGGCGATCGCTTTCGCCTCCCGATGAGCCAACATCGCTCGTCGCCCCGCTTGAGATTGGGCGCTGGCCCGGACAAATTGCCGCCAGCCCTGAGCGGTTCCCAGCCAGATATTGGCCTCCTGCAAAAAGGTGTTACGGCGATGGATCAGTGCGTCATAGCGGGTCCGCTCGGCTGCCGAAAGCTGCACTTTGATCTGAATCACCTGGTATGGAGCTAAGATCTGCCCAGACAATTCCTCAGCCGTTTTGTGGTAAACCACTGGACCGATCAGCGTATTGAGATCTTCATGTCTGCCATCGGCTCGATCTGGCGTGGCGGTGAGTCCCAGGCGGTAAGGCGCAATGGAATATTCGGCGATCACTCGGTTAAAGTCACTGGGCAAGTGATGACACTCGTCGCAAACTAGCAGTGCATATTGATTCCCAAGGGTTTCAGCATGGATGGCGGCGCTATCGTAGGTGGCTACGAGAATGGGGGTGCGATCGCGCGACCCGCCTCCTAATAAGCCAATTTCCACATTCGGGAAGGCCGCCTCCAGATGAGCGTACCACTGATGCATCAAATCCAGCGTCGGCACTGTAATCAGGGTGCTTCGAGGAGTCGCTTGCATGGCCATCTGGGCCAGATAGGTCTTACCTGCAGCAGTGGGAAGCACCACCACCCCTCGCCATCTTGCCTGAATCCAAGCCTGCAAAGCCTCCTGTTGGTGAGCATAAGGCTCCATTGTTAGGCGAGGAGTCAAGGTCAAGGGTTCAAATCCCTGCACCCGATCTTCAAAAGGCGCCTCTTCTGACCTGAGCGCCTCCACCAGCGCCCGATACTGATTCGCTGGCGCCCGAAATCGCTCAACCCGATCATCCCATACCACATAGTCAATCCATGCTTTGCCTCGGGGTGGCGGATGCAGCACCAGCGTTCCCCGATCAAATTTTAAGGTTGGTATTCGCACCATAATTAGCAGACATCCCCTGCCGTCATTGTAAAAGAGTAGATGCGTAAAAGCGCAGCTGCCCGATTGTGATGGGGTTTCTCGGTTGAGTAAAGGGTTTGTAAAATACAATTAGGATTTAGAGCATATTGGGTGAAAGCGCCGAATACTGAATCCTTTACATCGATCAAGATTGACCGCTTACTTTCCTGCAATCACCCCAGAAATATCAATCAAAATCCTGTGCAATGACTGTATGCAATGATTGAACCAAAGCCCTATCGCACCGAAAAGGACTCCATGGGGGACCGCCCCATTCCAGAGGATGCCTACTATGGCATTCAGACTTTGCGAGCCGTTGAGAATTTTCCGATTAGCGGCTTGAAACCTCTACCTGCCTATGTTGACGCCTGTATACTGATTAAAAAGGCGGCTGCGATCGCCAACGCCGAACTCGGCTGTATTCCTCGGGATATTAGCCAAGCCATCGTGCAGGCGGCTGACGAGGTGTTGCAAGGACAGTTTCGCGATCAGTTTGTGGTGGATGTGTATCAGGCGGGAGCAGGCACTTCCCACCATATGAATGTGAATGAGGTGCTGGCAAATCGGGCCTTAGAAATTTTGGGGGACAAAAAGGGTAATTACAGCCGGTTAAGTCCCAATGACCACGTCAACTTTGGTCAGTCCACCAACGATGTTATACCTACCGCCATCCGGATCGGCGGCCTATTGGCGCTAGAGAGAAACCTATACCCAGCACTTTCAGATGCGATCGCTGCTATGGATACCCAGGCTGAAGCCTTCAGCCTGGTTGTGCGATCTGGTCGCACCCATCTACAGGATGCCGTGCCTGTGCGTCTGGGCGAAAATTTCCGGGCCTGGGGTCAGATCCTAACGGAACATATGAGCCGGATTGAAACCAGTGCAAAAGACCTAACCTCGTTAGGGTTGGGGGGCAGCGCAGCTGGCACAGGTCTGAATACCCATCCCCAATATCGAATACGGGTAGCGGAAATTCTCTCCTACCTGATTGGACAGTCCGTCCGACCGGGACCTCATCTGATGGCGGCAATGCAGAGTATGGCCCCTTTCCTGGCAGTTTCTGGGGGGCTCCGTAACCTGGCCCAAGACTGTGTCAAAATCTCCCATGATCTACGGTTGTTAGACTCCGGCCCCAAGACAGGCTTCAAAGAAATCCAACTCCCGCCCGTGCAACCAGGGTCTTCCATTATGCCCGGCAAATATAATCCGGTAATGGCTGAGATGACTTCTATGGTATGTTTTCAGGTGATGGGCTACGATAGCGCTATGGCCTTAGCCGCTCAAGCAGGGCAGTTGGAGCTAAACGTGATGATGCCGCTGATTGCCTATGATCTGATCCACAGCATTGAGATTTTAGGCAATGCCCTCTCAGCCCTGACACACCGTTGTCTCAAGGGAATTCAGGCCAATCGCGATCGCTGTTTCGCCTATGCTGAAGGAAGCCTAGCTTTGGTAACTGCGCTGAATCCCCACATTGGCTATCTCAATGCAGCGGCGATCGCCCAAGAATCTCTCGATACTGCAAAATCCCTCCGGCAATTAGTTTTAGAAAGAGGATTGATGAGTCCTGAGGATCTGGCTCAGATACTCGATCTTGAGAAAATGAGTCAACTTCCCAAGGCGGATACAAACACCTAAAGGCATTGCAGCTCAATAATATCCCATCTACCCATCCACCCATCTACCCATCCACTCATTTACCATTTACCTATCTACTCATCCACTCATCTACCCATCCACCGTCTTCTATTGAGACTTTAATTTTTACGCTCATCCTCAACTCCTCTAAGGTCACCTCTGATCAAAGCTTATGACAAGTTACCAAGCGCCTGATTACGAAATGGAGACGGAAACATGGTGGGTCCAGCAATGGGTGGATCTGCTTAACTCCTATCGCTTCAAAAAACGCCTCGAACGGGGCCGTAAGTATGCTAGGGAAGGTCATATCCTCCACCTTGAGTTCAAGGGCTCTAAAGTTGTAGCCGAAGTACAAGGTACGGCGGCAGATCCCTATAAACTCTCGATTTGGATTGATCAGTTCACCGATGAAGATTGGGACTATGTGGTGGATACAATGGCCCAGCAAGCCATCTACTCCGCCCAGTTATTGGCTGGGGAAATGCCGCCCAATATTGAGGAAATCTTTACCGCCAACGGGTTAAGTCTGTTTCCTTTCACCCTGTCCGATGTCCATTCCCGCTGTAACTGCCCAGACCCGAAAAATCCTTGCAAACATATTGCCGCCGTCTACTACCAGTTAGGAGATTTCTTTCGGGAAGATCCCTTTGTGCTTTTCCAATTGCGTGGCCGCACCAAAGCTCAGCTTTTGGATGCGCTCCGCCAAAAGAGAAGACTACAAAATGAAGGGGAAGTGGAAAACAACAGCATTCAATCAAACGATCAGAATTCAGCCATTTCACCCCACTCAACCCATCCTTCTCTTGAAATAGAGAATTTCTGGCGATATAATCAGCCGCTAGACCCTTCTCTTGTCGTTATCACCCCTTCCGATAGTATCGTTCTGGATGTTCTTGGCGTTATTCCGCTTCCCGCAAAAGAGGCGCAAGCTGTGATGGCCTATCTCAGAGAGATCTACCAGACTGTCGGTCAACAAGCGATGATGTCAGCACTCAGTTAAGCAGCAGAACGCAGTGCAAATAGCCGGCGCAAACCTGTCCAACCAATAACACTGTAGCCCACTGCCAACATTAGGCTACTCATAACAATTCGAATACCCGACTTCCAAGCTTCCCGATTGACTCGCTTCTGAGCTTCTTGGCGACGGCTGCCAATTTCTGTCTGAACTTGTTGCCTAGCTGAACCCAACTGTTCTTCTAAAAACTGATTGACACCCTCTGGATTATCTTGGAGTTGTTGCAGGACAGGGATCTGTTCTTGGGGCACTTGACCACTCTCAATCGCTTGTTGGAGCTGACCTTCATTATTTAGGAGCGCCCCTATTTCACTGCGCTGCTGGCTGAAGCGCTGCTCTAACTGTGCTTCAGCCTGACTAGCCTCATTGCTGATTTGTTCCAGAGCCTGATTGCGAGTAGAGAGAACATTGCTGGGATGCAAAAATGCTAGCAGTAGAAAAACAATGCCCAGCAAAGTAGACAGCAAACTCGCCCAAAACCGCGAGTCAGTCAGAAGATTCCGTCTCCTGGGCGGCGTTAAAACATAACTTTCTATCCACTCACCTGTCAGGATCAGAGTAATGCCAACCAATGGCACAATGCCTCGATCAACCAGCTGGGTAGTGGTGGCGATTTGCCACTGGCGGTTAAGCAAGTCAGGCGGTATCAGCAATACGATGAAATCTAACAGTGACGCCAGAATAGTCACTATGCCAACCAACTTTAGCGATAGAGCAGCAAGGGGTGATATGGAGGGGGTACTAACAGGCTTAGTGGAACTCATAAAATCTAGCGAGACACTACAAGTTATCTAAATTTTGCCCTGTGACTGAGGAAATAATCACAAATTCCAGAATATCAATGGATTTCCCGGATCATCCAAATGGGGGCTGACTTTTTCCATCAACGCAATACTTCCATCCCTGCCTCCTACACCCTACATCCTACACCCTGCCCCTCGCCTCCCTTGCTTCCCCCTGCTTCCCCTGCATTCTCATCACCAAGTTTTTTCGCCAGTAGCAATGTAGACTGAGAGTCGGGAACTACGAGAAGTCATCGACTCCCAGATCTGCAAATTCAGTAGAGTCTATTAAGCCCTCAGGTTGAGTTCAGAAAAATAGGCTAGCCTCACCCTATTACCTGGAGCATTAAGACTTCTTGGTTCGTCAAGTTAAGTTCTGGATGGGTGCGGGTTGGGTTTTACTCGCCCATTCCTTACCGATAGAATGAAGCCCTTAAGACTAAATATGACAGAGCATTATGACGCCGATTGTAGAAATTCTGCCCGATAAAACAGCTCTAATTGAAAGAGCCCTGGAGGTGGTTGTCATCCAAATGCGAGCCGCGATCGCCGACCGGGGATTATGTACGATTGCTCTCGCTGGAGGCGGCACCCCCAAACCCCTTTACGCCGCGATCGCACAGCAAGATCTGCCCTGGGATAAGATTCATATATTTTGGGGAGATGAACGTTACGTGCCGTCTGATCATCCCGACAGTAATGAAGGGATGGCAAGGGCAGCTTGGCTCAGTCATGTCCCTATCCCAGCCGAGAACATCTATCCCGTACCGACCACAGCGGAGAGTCCCGCCGTGTCAGCCGCTCAGTACGAACAAACGTTAAGGGCCTTTTTTAAGCCGACGTCCGACAAAAATCCCAGTCTGGATATCATTCTGTTGGGTATCGGAGACGATGCTCACACGGCTTCTCTCTTCCCCCACACTGAGGCGCTGAATGTGCGCGATCGCCTGGTAACTGTGGGCGACAAAGATGGCCAACCCCGCATTACTTTAACTGTTCCCCTAATTAATCAGGGGCGGGCAGTTATCTTCCTTGCAGCAGGAGCTAACAAACAAGGGGCGTTGACACAAATCTTCGCCCCAGAGGCAGACGCCCAGACTTATCCGGCTCGGTTAATCCAGCCTCAGGGCGAACTTTGGTGGTTAGTGGACGCGGCGGCTGGAAAGCCTCTAGCGTCCTATGTTAATTTAGACACAAAAAGTGGGCATTAGAGAATAGACCATTCGCCTATTTCTCATGGAGTCCGGCTTCCCTTTTCTCTGACTCTCTTGTCTGAGAATTTTTGAGCGGCGTAAAATAATATACCCCGCTCGGGGAGCGGGGAAAGGCTCAAACTCACTCAACTTTATAATCCAGGCGTTAACCCTTCGGTTCGAAGAATATTGGGACGGAAGATCGAGGTGTGCAAAAATGTGCAGAATTGTGCGAAAGTGCGCAGAATATCAAAAAAGTCTCCGTTCAGGGTTCGCCGATGGCTAGTTAAGTTTCCTCTATGATGGTCGCAGAATAAAGGAAAAGTTCATGATTGTCTGCCCCAATTGCAGTCATCACAATCCCGACGGCGCCGTTCAGTGCGAGGCCTGTTATACCCCCTTACCCGCCGTCATGGCTTGCCCCAGTTGCGGAGCCTTGGTCCAGACCGACGCTAGCTTTTGCGGCCAATGCGGTTATGATCTCAGGCAACCCGCAGAGACCAATCCCGTCCCACTTCCTCCACCTTATCCACCCGCCTACTCAACTGGCGAGTCAACTAGCGAGGCCGAAATTCCAGCTCTAACGCCCCCCGATCCATTGATAGCGCCTGATCCCATTTCCATGGCCGCTGCTGATTCAAATGGCTTGGAAAGTTCCATTCCGGACCCCTCGGAATTTCTCCCCGCCCCCTCTTCTTCGCCGTCAGCAGCCTTTGCAGAGGAAGCTGCTGTAGCCCCAACGCCCCTGTCTTCCAACTCAGGCTATGCATATGCAGGTGGAGAAGCCACTCAAATTCAGATGGCCGAAGTGCGATTGTTGCATGTGCAGACCAATACAGTCATTGAACTGCAACAAAATTTGCCCGTGCTTCGCATTGGCAAGCCTAATGATCGCATCCCTCCCAATATTGATGTCTCCGGCTTCCCTGACTCTGAGATTGTGTCTCGGGTTCACGCTAATATCCGAGTGGAGGGCGACATCTACTATATTGAGGATGTGGGGAGTTCTAATGGCACCTATATCAACAATATGCCTCTTGCCTATGGAAATCGACATCGCTTGCGATCGGGCGATCGCATTGCTCTAGGCAAAGGAGACAAAGTAACCTTCATTTTTCAGACTGCTTAATTTTTTTGGGTTGAATATAAAAGTTCGACAACGTTCAATTTGATGATTTCACCTTCCTAGCTGAGTAATGTGATCACCCTATCACTACTACATCCCCTTAACAAAACCCCCCTGCAGCACTGGACCTTCAATGACGAGTCAGTGATCCGAATTGGTCGCTCAACAGATAATGACGTCATCCTCTATAGTGCTGTTGTGTCTCGCCATCATGTCGAATTGCGCCGGTCAGATAACGGCTGGGAAATCATGAGTCTTGGGACCAACGGCACTTATCTTGATGGCAAACGCATTACCCAAATCGCGGCTGAAAATGGAATTATCATTCGCCTTGCCCGCTCCGGACCTAACATTCAGATTCGCATGGGAGCTGAGGGTCAAGATAGATTTCAAACCTTACTAGCCAATAAGCATGGCCTCAATCAAGCAGAACCGACTGTACCAGAATCCAAATCCGCCAATCCGCTCTTAGCTAAGGGAGCTTACCAAAATAACTTCAGGGGAATGTGAATATCCTGTCTGTTCAAGGCATCTCATAGCCAAACAAATTAGGGTCAACCTCTCCCAGTTTCAGATCCGCCAATCCATATTCCGCCCAACGGTGTTCGACCATCGCAGCCACCTCAGGATCAGATTCTAGGGGTTCACCCCAGGCATGGTCGGTTTCAGGTGAAATCTTAGTGGTGGCGTCAATACCCATACGGCTACCAAGACCAATTTTTTCGCTAGCAAAGTCCAGGGAGTCAAAGGGGGTATTCGGTAGAATAAACGTATCTCTGGCTGGATCAACTTTAGAGGTGATCGCCCATACCACTTGGCGAGGATCCCGAATGTTAATGTCTTTATCCACAACAATCACAAACTTGGTATAGGTGAATTGGGGCAGAGCGCTCCAAAAGGCGAGGGCGGCGCGACGGGCTTGACCGGGATAAGCCTTGTCGATGGAAATAATGGCGGCCTTGTAACTCAGGGCCTCCATCGGCAGGAAGAAATCGACAATTTCTGAGACCTGTTGGCGCAGGATAGGCGTATAAATGCGGTTGAGGGCGATCGCCATCATGGCTTCTTCCTTAGGGGGGCGACCGCTGAAAGTGGTAAGATAAATCGGTTCTTTGCGGTGGGTGATGCAGTGAAACCGAATCAGGGGAGAGTCTTCTACACCGCCGTAATACCCCATATGATCGCCGAAGGGACCATCCGGCAGCACCTCACCGGGGGTAATAGAGCCCTCCAGAATGAATTCTGCGTCAGCTGGCGCTTCCAAATCAACCGTCTTACACTTGGCCAGATTTACCCCGGATCCGCCGTAAAGTCCTGCAAACAGCCATTCGGAGAGATCGACAGGAATCGGTGTAGCGGCGGCCATGATGATCAGCGGATCGACCCCGAGGGCGATCGCGATCTCCAGCTTCTTCCCTTGCTCTGCCGCTTTCCGCAGATGTCGCGCACCTCCCCGCACCGACAGCCAGTGGACTGTCATCGTGGTTTTTGACTGGAGTTGCAATCGATAGACACCCACATTAGGCGTACCCGTTTCACAATCCTTCGTGATCACCAACCCTAGGGTGATAATCTTTCCAGCATCTCCGAGATACGGGCGGATCATGGGGATTTGGTTCAGATCGACATCTTCTCCTTTAATCACCACTTGATGGCAGGGAGGTAATAGATCTCGACCTGGTTTAGCCCGCAAGACACTGAACAGAACCTTGCCGAACTCAACGGCTTGGGAAATCTTCTTAGGCGGCTTCGGCTGCTGCAGCATCCTCAACTTTTTGCCCAGGTCTTCCAACTCTTCAGGCCGTTCCATATTCATCGCCCAGCAAATCCGTTCCACTGTGCCCATGGTGTTAATCGCCACCGGATAGGGCGATCCTTTGACAGTTTCAAATAACAATGCCGGTCCCCCCGCCTGCAGCATCCGGTTCGAAATTTCGGCAATCTCCAGCTCGGGATCAACCAAGGCGCTAATGCGCCGCAGCTGGCCTCGTTGTTCGAGTTGTTTCAGGAATCCCCGCAGATCTCTAGCCATGTTAAAGGAATGTGAAGCGTCATCTTCCATTATGCAGCCCAAAAGACTACTCAAATTGAGCTGATCTTGGTCAGAATTGATTAGGGGAAATTATCTCTGGGATAAAACTCGGAATGTCGCCAACTCTTTAGGAGCTTTTTGATGAAGAGCTTCAATGACCAATGAGCAATGACCAATGACCACAGTATTTGATTTTCTGGCTAAAGGCGGCCCAGTGATGATTCCCATTCTGGGCGCATCCGTGTTTACCCTTTCTTGTGCGATGGAACGAGCCTGGTTTTGGGTGCGGTTTCTTCAGCGAGAGGGGCAGGTCGTGCATGACGTTTTGGCATCCGCCCGCCGCAGTTTGGATGAAGCCTCTGCGATCGCTCAGCAAGCTCAAGACCTCCCAATTGGCCGATTTCTGTTGGCTCCCCTACAGCTCAACCAACCCTCGCCTGAAACCTTCCGCCTAGCCATGGAAACGGCAGGGGATAAAGAATTTGTCAAAATGCGTAAAGGGGACAAACTGCTGGAAACCATTGTTGCTGTAGCCCCACTATTGGGGCTGTTGGGCACTGTCACAGGTCTCATCGCCACCTTCAGCAACCTCAACATCGGCGGCGGCGCGGGCGAGCAGGCGACCAAAGCCGCCGCCGGGATTGGGGAAGCACTGATCACTACGGCTGCCGGGATGGTAGTGGCCATTATGGCGCTGCTGATCTTTCGCGTTCTCGTGACGCTTCAGTCTCAGCAGATGGATTACTTCTCCGAAGCAGGTAACGAATTGGAGCTGATCTATCGACAATACTGGTACGAGCCCGCTCTACTGGAGGCGGATAGATACTCTTGGAAAGCAGGGGAAGCCGGAGGAGCAGGGGGAGCAAGGGAGAAGATGTAGAGACGCGACATGTTTTGTCTGGGAGACAGAGGTCAATGGGGAGGATGGGAAAGATGGGGAGGGAACTCAAATCTAAAATCCAAAATCTAAAATCCAAAATCCCTGGAAGAGGAGAGGATGGGGTGATGGGCAGGATGGGGAGGATGGTTGATGCGATTTAAGCAGCGACAAAACGTCAAACTACCTGAAGTGGACCTGATCCCGATGCTGAATGTCATGATGGGGATTCTGGCCTTTTTTGTCATGATCACTATGACTCTGAGTAGTGAAAAGTTATTACAAGTCCAACTGCCTGGTAAGCAGACGGATCCCGCTGCTGTTGACCCTCCAACCTCCGACCCCTTTATTGTGGAACTCGATGCGCAGGGAGAACTGCTCCTGAATGGCCAGCCCACTGATAAGGCTCAGATTGAAGACCAAATGGAGATCTATCTAGCTCAGAATCCTGACAATACGGTTTTCATCGCGCCGAATCGGCAGTTACCCTACGAACAGGTGATCCAATTTCTAGGCGAGATGCGAGATATTGGGGGCGATCGCGTCTCCCTTGCGATCGCCGATACCCAAGACAATCCCTACTAGTGCGTATGCGTTTCAAGAATCGCCATCAAGACTCCCGCATACCCCAGGTTAACCTGGTGCCGATGATGGATGTGCTGATGACCGTCCTAACATTTTTCATTGTCATCTCAATCACCCTAACAGGGCGACAACTGCTAAACATTAACCTGCCTCGTTCTGTAACCCGCACCGATAGCCAAGAACAAAGCAGACATCAGAGAGCAGATAAGCCAATCCCTCTAATTGTGGGTTTGAATCTCCAAGGAGAATTGCTCCTTGACAGTCAACCCGCCAGTCTTGATCAACTCTCCCAACGCCTGCAGGAGTACTTCACTAAACATCCCAACGGAATTTTAGTCCTCAAAGCCGATCGGGAATTGCCGTACGAAAAAGTGGCTCAAATATTGGAGGATCTGCGCGACATAGGAGGCAGCCAGATTTCCCTGGCAGTCAACTAAACTTTCGAGCGATCAGTCAGAATTTCGTAACCCGCCTCGGTCACCAGCACCGTGTGCTCAAACTGGGCTGAGAGTGCGCGATCAACCGTGACGACGGTCCAGCGATCGCGCAAGATGCGCGTATGCTTTGAACCAGCATTGAGAATGGGCTCGATCGCCAGCGTCATTCCAGGTTTGAGGGTAACATTCGGCAGTTGTTTAGTCCGAAAATTGAACACAGAAGGAGGCTCATGGAGATTACGACCTACCCCGTGGCCGGTGAAATCCTCCACCACACTATAGCCATTGGCCTTGACGGAGTCTTCTATAGCCCCCGCAATATCGAGTAGAGAGTTACCTGACTTGACCTGCTCAATACCCGCATACAAGGCTTCCTCAGCAGCGCAGATCAGTTTATTGGCCTCAGACTTTACCTTGTCCACCGGAATTGTGATACAGGAGTCTCCGTGAAACCCCTTGTAATATGCTCCTGTGTCCACCTTCAATATATCCCCCACTCGAATCACCTTCTTGCGTCTAGGGATACCGTGGACAACTTCATCATTAATGCAGGCGCAGATTGAAGCTGGAAAGCCATGATAGCCCTTAAAACTTGGCGTTGCGCCCAGCTCTCGAATTCGTTGCTCCGCATAAGTGTCCAGATCAGCAGTGGTCATCCCTGGCTTCACCAATTCTGAGATTTCCTTCAGCACTGTCGCCACAATGGCGGAGGCCTGACGCATGATAGCAATCTCAGATTCAGTCTTCAGCTCAATACCCCGGACCCGTTTTCTCGGATAATCTGAAATTGTTGGCAGCGAAGCGGCTCTGGATAGGATATTTGTGAAGATGTTCATGGAGGGGATATTACCTAATTGTCAAACTCCCCGTCATACCGGCTTCGGCATGCCCAGGGATAGAACAATGCAGCGCGTAATCGCCTGGCTTCATGGCTACGAAAATCCACTCCGCCCCAGCACCCGCTTTCAATTCCAGTTCATCAATCGCTCCCTTGACTTCAACAGAGCCTGCTTCAACCTTTTGGGTCCAAATGCTATCAGCAAAATCTTTAGCGGTGAAGTAATGCTTCTGAGCACTGGGGTTGTCTAGAAACAACTTATAGCGCTTACCGGCTTCAAAGGTGAGCTGACTGGGTTCAAACTTCAACTCATTAGCCGGGTTCCCTAGGTGGACCCTCACTTCAGTCAGCGGTTGCTGGGTTGGAGCCGTCGCCCCAGCTATCCTGGCCGCCCAAACAGGCTCTGAAGATGCGCCAAACATAATCAAAACAGCGATTGTAAACAGCAGCGCACTAAGGCGCAGACGCCAATTCTTCAGGAATGATCGAGGGGCATATTGCATTGTTCAAACCGGCTTGATTTCGGGCCTCAAATTCTGTAGCTTCCATCACCATAATCTATGGTAAGACAATACCTGTAAACACCCTATGATTTGAGCGATAGAATTGGCGAAAACCTTCTTCTAGGGTTTTAATGGCTTTTTTGTCTATGGTGTTCTACAATAATAGACTGTGCGCTTTTTAAGGCTTTATGAACGCAGAGCAAATTATCCGCTCGATTGAAGCGGAACATATAAAACAGGACATTCCTAAAATCTACATCGGTGACACCGTTCGCGTCGGTGTTCGCATCCGCGAAGGGGGGAAAGAGCGGGTTCAGCCTTATGAAGGCACTGTGATCTCAATGCGCAACGGCGGCGTCAACGAGACGATTACCGTTCGTAAAATTTTTCAGGGAGTTGGGGTAGAGCGAGTATTTTTACTCCATGCCCCCCGGGTGGCTAGCATAAAAGTGATTCGTCGCGGCAGGGCTCGTCGCGCTAAGTTATACTACTTACGCGATCGCGTTGGTAAGGCGACTCGCTTGAAGCAGCGGTTCGATCGCCCCCTGTAAAGGAGCTTGTGTAAGGAAACGGGGCTTATCTGGCAAATACCTTCAGGCTTAAACTTTCGCTTGCACTGGCTCAGTTTTTATGGCCCAGAAATATTATGCGTCCTTAGTTCAGTTGGTAGAACGCAGGTCTCCAAAACCTGATGTCGGGGGTTCGAGTCCTCCAGGGCGCGCTCAGCCACCTCAAGCAACCTCTACTCAAAGTTCTTAAGTGATAATTTTCGGCGATCAAGCAATTGAACTTTGAGTAGAATTGTTGTTTAAGGCGTTACTCGGTTAATGACTTGAGTCTGCTCTACCCTAAATGGTGCATTTTTCAGAAATTTCCCCTTAAATCTCCTGTTAATGAGGGTTTTCCATTAACATCTATTTGTTACCGTTCCAATGGAGGAACATAAAAAGTCGTGGATGAAGAAACTGCAGCTAAACAATCAGGCCAAAAGAAGGGGGCAGGCGTGAAAGCGTCTGACAGCAAATCCTCTAGCGCGAAAGCATTGAGTGCGAAAGCATCGAGTGCAAAAGCTTCTGACAATGGTTTCGGTGTCGCCGGTTTCTTGCAGGGTACAAAAGAAGAGCTAGCTAAGGTTGTCTGGCCCAGTCGGCAGCAGTTAATCAGCGAATCAGCCGCAGTCATTTTGATGGTTAGTCTTTCCGCCACCCTGATTTATTTGATCGATAAACTGTTTGGTTGGGCCTCTAGGCAAGTATTTTAGATGACGTTCACATCAGACGAATTTGAGCCTGTCGCACCGCAGGAAGAGGTAGAAAGTTCTCAAGAGACCTCTACTCCTTCTAGAGGCAAGGCTCGTTGGTATGCAGTTCAGGTGGCTTCTGGCTGTGAAAAGCGAGTCAAAATCAATTTAGAGCAACGGATAAAAACCCTTGATGTCGCCAACCGGGTTTTCCAGATTGAGATTCCTCAGACTCCCGCCGTCAAGCTTCGTAAAGACGGTAGTCGACAGAATATTGACGAGAAAGTCTTTCCTGGCTATGTTCTAGTCCGGATGTTGATGGACGATGAAACTTGGCAGGTGGTCAAAAATACTCCCCATGTGATCAACTTCGTCGGCGCCGAGCAACGGCGCCGCTATGGTCGTGGGCGAGGTCACGTTAAACCCATGCCTCTAAGTCATACTGAGGTGGAACGTATCTTTAAGCAGGCTCAAGAGCAAAAGCCTGTTGTCAAAGTTGATATGACGCCTGGAGATAAAATTCTTGTCCTCTCAGGACCTTTTAAAGACTTTGAGGGTGAGGTTATTGAAGTGAGTCCTGAGCGTAGTAAGCTCAAGGCTTTGCTCTCCATTTTTGGTCGAGATACGCCGGTGGAGTTGGAATTTAACCAAGTGCAGAAAGAGAGTTAGTTGATGGCGAAAAAGGTTGTTACGGTTATCAAGTTAGCTATTCCAGCAGGGAAAGCAAACCCCGCTCCTCCAATTGGTCCAGCGCTGGGTCAGCACGGCGTCAATATTATGATGTTCTGCAAGGAATATAACGCCAGAACAGCAGACCAAGTCGGCTTAGTTGTGCCGGTAGAAATTTCCGTCTTTGAGGACAGAAGTTTCACCTTTATTCTCAAGACGCCCCCGGCCTCTGTGCTGATCAAAAAAGCAGCCGGAATCGAAAAAGGTTCAGGTGAGCCTAATCGCCAGAAAGTAGGGACCATTAGCCAGGACCAACTGCGAGAGATCGCCCAGACCAAAATGCCTGATCTCAATGCTAACGACATTGAGGCGGCAATGAAAATTGTGGCGGGCACTGCTCGGAATATGGGTGTTACAATTGCTGACTGAAGGTTAGGGTTAACTCCTAATTTATTAATAGAGATTAGAAAATCCTGAATGTTGACGGCTAAAAGCTGTCAATCAAAACCTAAAGAAACCTAAAATCTATCACAGTAAACCTATCGGGGGAGAAGCTTGGCTTCGTTAATTACCCCAGGAGTTGATGAGTATATGCCTAACAAAACATCTCGCCGATTAAGGGAGTTACAAAGTAAAGTAGAAGCTCGTCTTTATGAGCCGCTTGAAGCGATGGTTCTACTTAATGAAACCGCTACGGCAAAGTTTCCTGAGTCAGTAGAAGCGCATATTCGCTTGGGAATTGATCCCAAATACACTGATCAGCAGTTGCGAACCACAGTTGCACTTCCTAAGGGAACAGGACAGGTTGTCCGAGTTGCGGTTATCGCCCGTGGAGAAAAGGTTACTGAGGCGACAAATGCAGGCGCCGACATTTCTGGCTCAGAAGAACTGATTGACGAAATCCAGAAAGGAATGATGGATTTCGATGTTCTCGTTGCGACTCCTGACATGATGCCAAAAGTTGCTAAGTTGGGTCGCTTACTCGGTCCTCGAGGGTTAATGCCTTCACCTAAAGGCGGAACGGTTACTTTTGACATAGCTCAAGCAATTGAAGAATTTAAAGCTGGTAAATTAGAATTCCGGGCTGACCGGACAGGGATTGTCCATGTTATGTTTGGTAAGGCTTCTTTTCCCCCTAAAGATTTGTTAACCAACCTTAAGGCTTTACAAGAGTGTATTGATCGCAATCGCCCTTCAGGGGCTAAAGGCCGCTATTGGCGAAGCGTCACGGTAGCTGCTACTATGGGGCCTGCTATTCGGCTTGATATTAATGCCCTGAGAGATTTGAAACTGGATGAGGCGGCGTAATAGGGCGTATTTGAGGAGATAAAAAAAGCTTAAATAAAACCGTCACAACCAAATAAGCAGCCAGAGACAGCAGGCGCATAGCTTAATTCCCTGCCGAGGTTTGCTCCTAAGAGGACATTGCTATTTCTTAATTGGTTATGAAATAGCTTTTGACCTGGAATGGGCAACCCCGGCAATCAAGTCGGGGTTTTTTAGTCGGTCTCTGGTGTTATGGGCTTAAAGCTGACGCTTAAGTTTGGCAATCTGACCCCACCCTAAAGGAGGTGAAACTGATATGGGGAGAACGCTAGAAAACAAACGGGAGATTGTAGGAGAACTCAAGGACCTCTTGAGTGAGTCTCAGCTCACCCTTGTGATTGACTACAAGGGGTTATCTGTTACTGAGATCACAGATTTACGCAATCGCCTCAGACCCAAGGGCGCTGTCTGCAAAATTGCTAAAAATACGCTGATGCGGATTGCGATTGACGGGGATGATACCTGGCAACCCATCACCGAATTTCTCAAGGAGTCTTCCGCCTTCCTGCTAGTCAAGGAGGATCTAGGGGGAGCCATTAAGGCTTACCAAGAGTTTAAGAAGGCGACTAAGAAAACTGAGCTACGCGGCGGCGTCATGGAAGGTAGAGCCCTGAGTGAGGCCGAAGTCAAGGCCATCACAGAGCTACCTTCTAAGGAAGAACTGATAGCCCGAATTGCCGGAGCTATCAAGGCAGTACCCACTCAGCTGGCGGTGGGTCTCAATGCAGTACCCACCAAACTGGCAGTGGGCGTCAAGGAAGTGCCAACTTCTCTAACCCGGGCTATCAAAGCTGTGTCAGAGCAAGAAGAGCAGAGCGATTAGCGATTAGCCATTGGAATTGATTCCTAAGATTCAAGTTCCAAAACTGCTATCAAAGCTAAGCGCTAAAAGTCAACCGCTAAAAGGCGCTTGCCAGCTTGACTGCTGGACAACAATAACCGTACACAATACTCAAAGGATTACCAAAATGTCTGCAAAAACCGACGAAATTCTTGAACAACTAAAGTCTCTGACTCTACTAGAAGCGTCTGAACTGGTTAAGCAAATTGAAGAGGCGTTTGGTGTGGACGCCTCAGCATCTGCGGGCGGGGGCATGATGATGATGCCTGGGATGATGCCGGGTGCGCCCGCTGCGGCGGCCGAGCCGGAGGAAGAGAAAACCGAATTCGATGTCGTTCTGGAAGAATATCCAGCTGATAAGAAGATTGCGGTTCTGAAAGTGGTGCGCGCTTTAACCGGACTGGGACTCAAAGAGGCTAAGGAACTGGTTGAGTCGGCCCCTAAGGCTGTCAAGGAAGCCGTTGCCAAGGATGCTGCAGAAGATGCCAAGAAGCAGCTTGAAGATGTCGGCGCCAAGGTTGCGGTCAAGTAAATTCTGTCGGGGCGGGTTGAACCTGGAATTTTCCTGACTAAGCTGATTTGCGTCTAGTTTGCAGATTGAGGTAGTCGGTGATAGGCAGTAGGGAGTAGACGGTAGACGGGGTATGGGGCAGTTTCTCATTACAGAGTGACTTTCTGATCCCCTGCCTACCGTCTACCCTCTACCGTCTACTAAAATGGCCTCTTAATCAGGTGTTTCACCGTTTCCAATCAATCTGTAGCCGTTTGCTTTAGATGACTCAGCTAACTATCTGGATTTTGGTCGCGATCGCTATTGGGCTTTTGGTCAGCCTAGCTCGATCGCTCTAATCAGAAGTTGGGGGTCTTCGGGGTCGATTGGGGGGATGTAAGTCTGGGAGCGGGGTCTGAGGACGACCGGGAGGACTCTGTCGATCGGCGGGACTGCGCCGAAAACTAGTGCTGGGGACGCCTCGAAAGTTACGAGAAATGGTGGGGAACCTCTCGGTGATGTAGTAGTGGTAGACGCCGTCGGGATATTCCGGGGTGACGCCGAACCGTCCGTTGCATTCGTCCAGATCGCCTGCACCGACAAATTCATAGTCTTGCCCAAAGGTTCCGTCGTAGGCGCCGCCAGGACCATTATTAGGGCGTCGTCCTTGTTTGAGTTGGTAGCCGGAGCGCATTTTCTTAACGCCACTTGCCGGATCGGCGGGATTGACATAGCCATACTGGGCGTAGATGGGAAAGCCATCGGCGGCGTAGCCCAACAGTAACATTCGCCGCCCGTCGCCCAAGTTCGCTAGCAACCCCATCGGTAAACCGTGGTAATGATAGGCTCCGCTTGGCTGCACATGGGCGTTGTTGCCATCCAGACCGAGGTTGATCTGGCCAGAGAGGGCTTCGTATTGCCAGCTGCGATCGCCTCGCCAAAACTCTGCCGCCCCGGGATCAAAGGTGACCCCATTGATAGCTACGCCAAAGGTTCCTAAAGGATTGGGGGTGATTTGATCGGCGATCTGGGGTCGGGCGGCCACCTGAAATCGATAGCGCTGGGGACTGATGGTATTGGGGTTGTTCTGGTTGGGGAATACGCCTGTGACATGGTTGGGAATGCCGTTGGAGACGATGTAGCGCCAGTTCCCCTGAGTATAGATGGTCACTTCGCTACTCCAGAGGGGGTGATCTTGGGCGATCGCCAGTTCTCGCCGTCCCAGCAATGTGGTTGCCAGGAAGCCCCCTGCCGCTAGCAACATGCGCCGTGATATGGAAGGAGCCGACCCCATTGTAGAAGGTGAGGGATGGGCATGGGCATGAAGCGGTGAGGAATCGTAGAGATGGGAATGCATAATCAGGTCTTCCAGCCTTGACTGAGATGGATGCAACACAAGCGAAAGTGCTCTGTCGCATAGGTTATCGCCAGCTTGGGAAGAAAAGGCTCAGTAGAAGTCCTGAAAAGGGTCTGATTCTATAACGATAACGGTCCAGTACTCGTAGTTGATTGTAAGGCAACGCCCCAGTCAAGCAAAACAGGTAAGGACTGGGGATGGGGAATGGGGGGATGGAATGTCATTTAGCCGCGTCTCCCTAACTTCCCCTGCTCTCTCCAACTTTGTCCCCATTTGCCCTATAGCAGATCCTTAAATCTGTCATCGGCTGCAAGCGTTTTAACTGCCTGCTTAATATCCTGAGTGCGGTCTTTGTGGACAATCAGCGTCGCTTTGCCGTCTCGCACTACGACAACATCTTCTAGACCAATGGTGACAATCACTTCATCCGGATCTGAGGCATACAGGATGCTGCCGGTGGTGTCCATGCCCAAATGC
>JAKSDM010000457.1 GCA_022360135.1 Pseudanabaenales cyanobacterium
ACCCAACTGGAGCCCCTCTATGTTCATATCTTGCAGCAGTACACTTTAGCGCTACGCCAGCGCAACGCCTTACTCAGACAACAGTCTTCAGACCTCAGCGAGCGAGCTAAATCCTTCGATCCGGCTCAACTGGCGATCTGGGACGCCCAGTTGGCGACTTTGGGCTCCCGAGTCATTCGGCGGCGAGCGAGGGTGCTGAATCGTCTAGGGCCGATTGCTCAAACCTGGCACAAGGCGATCAGCGGCAGCGCCGAGTTGCTCGAAATTGATTACGCCCCCAATGTGCCTATGGCGGAGGACGATCCCAGTGTAGTGCAAGCCGCTTTTCTGGAAAAAATTCAGCAACGGGCTGTGGCGGAGCAACACCAGCGCACCACCTTGGTGGGTCCCCATCGAGATGATATAACCTTTAGCATCAATCAGACGCCAGCTCGGCAATATGGCTCCCAAGGGCAACAACGAACCCTAGTGTTAGCGCTGAAGTTAGCAGAGTTGAAGCTAATGGAGTCGGTGGTTAGCGAACCCCCCTTGCTACTCTTGGATGATGTGCTGGCGGAACTAGACCTCAACCGCCAGAATCAACTTTTGGACGTGATTCAAGACCGCTTTCAGACACTGATCACCACCACCCATCTAGGGGCCTTCGACGCCCAGTGGATTAATTCGTCCCAAATTATCTCCGTTCAGGCAGGGCGAATTACGGCTTGATTAGAGGCAATCTTCGCTAAGGTCTGATCCACAATTCGCAACGCCTGATCGACTTCCTCGGCGGTGACAATCAGAGGCGGAACGAAACGCACCACTTGGGGGCCAGCGGCTACGAGCAGGAGACCTTCAGCCATTGCGGTTTTAGTCACATCGACTGAGGTGAATTCCAGCTCAGCCTGCAGCGCCATGCCATTAATCAATCCCCACCCCCGAATGTGATCAATCAGGTGGGGATAGCGCTGGGCGATCGCGCTCAATCCTGACCGCAACTGCTCTCCCCGGGCCTGGACATTGGCCAGGATATTTTTCTGTTCTAGCGTTTGACAGACGGCCAGGGCGACGCCGCAAGCAAAGGGATTGCCGCCAAAGGTGCTGGCGTGATCCCCCGGTTGGAAGACATCACAGCCGGACTTGCACAACATCGCCCCAATCGGAATACCGCCCCCCAGTCCCTTGGCTAGGGTGAAGATATCGGGCTCAATCCCCAGGGTCTCATAGCCCCACCATTCGCCAGTGCGGCCCATCCCCACCTGAACCTCATCCAAAATCAGCAAGACGCCCTTCTGGTCACAGATCTGGCGCACCCGCTGGAAGTAGTTCAGCTCACCAGGATTGACGCCTCCTTCTCCCTGTAGAGGCTCTAGGAGGATAGCCGCTACCTGGCGTTGATCGGCGTCCAGGGCTGCGATCGCCCCTTCCAGGGCCTCAATGTGATTAAACGGGACATAATGGAAACCCGGCGCCAGTGGCTCAAAGTTTTGCTGATACTTAGGCTGTCCTGTAGCGGTGATGGTAGCCAGCGTCCGTCCATGGAAACTGGCGTTGGCGGTAATGATGATGGGATGGTCAATCCCCAGTTTAGTGTGGGCGTATTTACGCGCCAGTTTAATCGCCGCTTCATTCGCCTCGGCTCCAGAGTTACAGAAAAAAGCCCGATCAGCGCAGGAATGCGCCGTCAACCATTGAGCCAGCGCTCCCTGTTCGGGAATATAGTACAGGTTGGAAACATGATGTAATTTTTGGATTTGCTGCGTCACCGCCTCAACCATAACTGGATGGGCATGGCCTAAGGTGCAGGTGGCGATACCCGCGACAAAATCTAAGTAAGCCCGACCTTCTAGATCCCATACTTGACACCCTTTGCCCAGCGCTAGGGCGATCGGGAAGCGGCCATAGGTCCCCATCACATGCCGATCAAAATCTTCCGGGCGAAACTCAGTTCCAGGAGTAGAGCCTGACGGCGAAGATAGAGATTTTAAGGAATTGCTAACCAAGGTTTTGAGACTCACAGACATATCCTCAAATTTAAGACTTGGAGATGAACTTCAAGCGTTAAAGATATTCTAAAAGTTCAATCTTAAAGTTCAATCCTATTGAGGATAGCGGAATCCCTAGGCGATCTGGCATACTTTTCCAACTACTTTACTTTAAGCTTTAGGCTATGAACTTGTCTGAACCGAGACGCTAAAACCCTACACCCCATCCCCTACACCCTACACCCCATCCTCATCGGCAGATTCTATAAAAAGCCATCCCTCCCGCCCCCTTGCTCCTCTCTCCCTATGCTTGCCGAAGCATCCTACAATAAAAACCCCCTATCGCCCGATTTGTGAGTGTCTATGACTGCCTCATCCGATGCATCTGCACCGTCTGATCCTAACTATGGTTTGCCTGAGCGCTTAGTCAAGCATGACGTCCGCCATGCCGATTATCGCTCTGTCAATCGGGAAAATTTGACCCCGATGTTTCGGCACTATGTGGACATTAAAGACCAATATCCCCAGGCGCTGGTGTTGTATCGGATTGGGGATTTCTTTGAGACTTTCTTTCAGGACGCGATTACGATCGCCCGGGAGCTGGAAATTGTCCTCACCAATAAATACGCCGGGGAAGCGGTGGGAAAGATTCCGCTGGCGGGAATCCCCCACCACGCCCTGGACCGCTACTGTACGTTACTGGTGGAAAAGGGATATGCGATCGCAATTTGCGACCAGGTAGAAAATCCCGACCTGAAGGAGGGGTTATTAGTGCGGCGCGAAGTGATTCGCGTCATCACTCCAGGCACAGTTTTAGAGGAGGGCATTTTGAGCGCCCGCCAGAATAATTTTCTGGCAGCAGTGGTAATGGCGGGGAATCATTGGGGATTGGCTTACGCAGATGTATCGACGGGAGAATTTTTGGCCGCTCAATCGAGTGATTTAGACCTACTCAACCAAGAGTTGCTGCGGCTGCAACCGGCAGAGACGCTGATTCCAACTAATGCCCCCGATCTGGGGTCACTGCTGCGGCCTGGGGAAACTTCCGAACATCTACCGGAGTGCTTGCCCAATCAGTTCTGCTATACTCTCCGCCCGCAAATTCCATTCAGTCAGAGTGAAGCCCGTCAACGCTTGTTACAACGATTCCGACTGCGATCGCTGGAGGGTCTGGGGTGTGAACATTTGCCTTTAGCGGTTCGGGCGGCAGGCGGACTGTTGGAATATTTGGAAGACACTCAAAAAGCGGCCCAAGCGCCGCTCCAACTGCTGTCAACTTATACCTTGACCGACTACCTGGTGATTGACCATCAGACCCGGCGCAATTTGGAAATTACCCAAACAGCCAGAGATGGAGTATTCAGCGGTTCTCTACTGTGGGCGCTGGATAGAACAGTGACGGCGATGGGCAGCCGCGCCCTGCGCCGCTGGTTGCTACAGCCTTTGCTGGATATTAAGGGGATTCGGGCTCGTCAGGACACCCTCCAGGAGTTAATCGAAGACGGTAATCTGCGCCAGACCTTACAACAATTGCTGCGGCAGATCTATGACCTGGAACGGTTGGCTGGACGAGCGGGATCAGGCGGGGCGAATGGACGAGACTTAGTCGCCTTGGCGGAGTCGTTCGCCCAACTGCCGGTGCTGGCTGAACTGGTCGCCAGGGCTCAGTCTCCCTATCTGAAAGCGCTGCAAACATCACCGCCAGTGCTGGAAGAGTTGGGACGGAAACTGCGATCGCATCTGGTCGACAATCCACCGCTCCATCTCACCGAAGGCAATTTGATTCGCCCTCAGGTCAACCCCCAACTCGATGATTTGCGACGACGGCTGGAATCCGACCAGCAGTGGATCGCCAATCTGGCCACCCTAGAGCGCGATCGCACCGGCATTTCCAACCTTAAAGTCGGCTTCAATAAAGCGTTTGGCTACTACATCAGCATCTCCCGCGCCAAAACTGACCAAGCCCCGGACGACTATATCCGCAAGCAAACCCTGACCAACGAAGAGCGTTATATCACCCCCGATCTAAAGGAGCGAGAGGCTCGCATCCTCAATACCCGGGAGGAAGTCAACCAACTTGAGTTCGACATTTTTGTCCAACTCCGCACTGAGGTAGGAGAACAGGCCGAACTCATTCGCCGCGTCGCCAGCGCCGTGGCGGCGGCGGATGTCCTCTGCGGTTTAGCCGAAGTCGCCGTCTACCGAGGGTATACTCGCCCTGAAATCGTCAAAGGCCGTTCCATTGAAATTGAGGATGGGCGTCACCCGGTGGTAGAGCAGTCGTTGCCGAC
>JAKSDM010001741.1 GCA_022360135.1 Pseudanabaenales cyanobacterium
GACACTTGACGGACAATTTGGTTGAGCACGCGATCGCCCGTTGTCTTCACCAAGGATAGCGGTAATGCTCGAATAAACCGGGGAAACTGAAGCCAAACTGACAGCTTAAGATCCCATTCTACTTGAGTGATTGGACTTACAGGCGCATCTTCCTTAAGCTTCTCTAACAGGTGCATAGCGGCTTGAAAGTCCACATCATAGCCTTGTGGCTCATAACCTGGAATAGGGATCGTTTGAATACGGTAAACGCCGCTATCTTGAGGCAACAGGTGTAGACCAATCTTAGGGTCCACTTCGTACTCTAGGGCGCCAAACCGACCAATCCTGAGGGCATACCCATTATCTCCAATAGATTCAGCCTGCATTGGATGAGCGCATCGACGAAACCAATCGGGGTGAGCATCTAAATACTGAGCAACTACCCCAGCATCGGTATTCATCTCCATCTGACCAACGTAATACCCTTCAAACTGAATGGGATCCGCCTCTTTTAAGAGTAAATTCTGTTTAGGCGACTCACTGAGATCCATCAAACTTGGTATTGTACCGAAAATTTGCTCAGGGAGTTCAGAGGAATCCGCTTCCGTGGATTGTGATTGCATAGATGCTATCGGAGTGATTTAATCCAGAGAAAAGTCAAGCGACATATGCTATGTAATTCCGATCAAATCTAAGATGAAGGTTTTTAGTCTAACCTTCCATCTTAGATGACAACTATGTCAACTGGCGAGAGCTTCCTGACATTGTAATTGAGCCGCCAACTCTGACGATCCAGTTTCCAACTGCTTCAACATAACCTGGCTAGAAATGGATGCACCATCGTCAATCTACGGAAAAATCTTCCAATGCTTTAAGAGCATCCGTAAATGAGCGAACATTTGTTATTCATTTATGATGTCCTAAATGCAGGGTTATGGTTTGCCCTTAAAACATAGTAATCGTATATAGTTGAAGTTATATGAAGATATCACATTTAAAGCGCACAAGGATTTGACATGAAAGCATTAGTAGCAGACGCAAAATTGAAGACGACCCCAAACCTATCCTGATGTCATCTGCAGATACTCTGTTCGGAAGCAGTCAGTATCCCTAGTGTGAAGGTGGCTCAAGTATCTGAAATTGATTCAGACCGAAGGGTTTGCTCAACAAGCATCTCAGATAAACCCAGATAAAACAGTCTCAAATATCTTGGAGGATACTGATAGTGATGCGGCTGTTCAACTTGGGGCTCCAGTAGAATGCCTAGATGCAACTAACCGTAGAGATGCGCTTAATGGCGTCTCTGCGGTTAGGCATTAGACAGATTGGAGTTCATGGGGTCTAGAAAAACCAGCCATAGCTATGGAGTCCTTTACCCAGAATATTGACGCCTAGATAACAAATCCAGACGACAACGAAACCAGATGCGGCTAGAACAGCAGGGCGGCGTCCTTGCCAGCCTTTGGTGATTCGAGCATGGAGGTAAGCAGCGAATACAAGCCAGGTGATTAGCGCCCAGGTTTCCTTAGGATCCCAACTCCAGTAAGATCCCCAGGCTTCGTTAGCCCACACTGCGCCAGCAATGATACCAATGGTTAGAAGCGGAAATCCTAAGCCAATGATCCGGTAACTGATATTGTCAAGTGTGTCAGCTAGAGTTAGACGCTGGGGTGAAAGCGGCGGGGTCTGTTGAGTTGTCTGGGACTGATTTTTGGTTGACTCAGCTCTTTCTAAAACAACGGTGGCGTTGCCGCTACTGATCCTGTTGAAGGCGGCTACTGGTTGAATTAGGGTATTAGTTTCTTGGTTTTCTACTTCAACCTGATCGGTTCGATGCCGACGATAGCGACTGTCACGGAATCCCCCGGCGCCGACAGAACTGCCATGCAACTCGACTGCCTGACCTCGGGTGACGATCAAAAATGCGATCGCCAATAAGGCGCCCACCAGCAGAGTTGAGTAGCTCAAGAGCATAACACTGACATGCATCATCAGCCAGTTAGATTTGAGCGCAGGCACTAAGGGTTCAGATACTTGCATTTGAGCCGGCAGAGATAGCGCCGCAAACGCTGCAATCCCCATTGATACAGGCGCTGTAATGGCGCCGACCAATCGGCTGCGAGTCATTTTCTCTGCAATCAGGTGGGTAGCTGTAATCCCCCACACCAGGAAAAATAGCGACTCGTATAGATTACTCAGGGGGAAATAACCGGCCTCAATCCACCGAGCCACTAACAGCGCCGCGATGCAAAGATTAGCGATCGCCATGCCCGCTGTTCCCAAAGCAGGCAATAACTGAAAGCGAGGGAACGCCACTTCGACCCAGTAGATCAACATGGTCACGAACAGAACTGCGAAAGAGCAGTTATCCAGCCAGCCTTGTAGGGTAATCAGATCCATTTAGCCTATCTCTGAAATCCATCCTCTATTGTTATCCATCGTACCGATAATTAGGGGTTGGGGCTACTCTTCAGCAGCTTCCTTCTGGGAAGATTCATCTTCCCCCTGAAATTTCTTGGGGCTAGGTAGGGCTCCAGGGCGTTTACCTTTTGGCAGGGCGACAAAGACATCGTAACGAGTGCTGCGTTCATTCTGAATAGCCGCCGTAACCCCAATTGCTTCAATAGCAGCTGTTATTTTTTTCCCATTTGGAGGTAACTCAGGCAATAGGTCCGTTCCCTCAATTTGATTCAGTTGATCCAAATTCAAGAAGAAATGACCATTGTTAGATTTTGCCCCCAGACTGGTCGTAGCCTGAAACAAATTCGTCTCCGCCAGAGAGCGATTAGGTCTGGGTACAATCGCTTCAACCACTGGATTGCCTAGAGCCAGGAAAGCAATGTTGTTGTCTAACCAGCCGTGGCTGATAGTGGTGGATTGAAAAGGAGATATCCAGCGGACCACCGTTTGATCGGCGACTTGAGCAGTGTTAACTTGATAGCGATAGCGGCTGGCGATGACGTCATCTAATTGCGCTAATTTTTTTTCGGCTGCTGCGCGATCGCTCACCTGAACCATAAATAGCAGCCCCGGCAAAAAATTGATCGGCTCAGCTGTGGATGAATTAACCTCAGTTTTTTCGAGTGAGTTAGGGGCCACAATAGCAAGCGCAAACTCTCCCTCCATCCAAGCCATCAAGTCGTCATCTAAATCCAGTCCCGTGTAAGACTGGACGCCGCCTCTTAGATCATCAGCCCCTAAGGGGAGGAGAGAGCCCTGTTGAGGACCCTGGCTGTAATCCTGCCATAGGCCTTGAAGATTACCCCCAGAGACCATCATTAGGGTGTTAGCCGGTAATCGTCTGGGCAGCTGACTGGCATCGTTGCTGACCTGATAGGTGCGATTACTGCCTGGGGCAAGCCAACTGGCTCCCTGGAAGTGAATCCCACCGGGCTCTAGGGTTACAGTCGCCGCCAGTCCCTGATTCCCCTGAAATTGGGTCAGACCTGACCTGGACGGCAGAGGGGCTGAATAGGCGGATAAAGCTTCAACCGCAATCGGCATATTGATGTAAAGTTTGGCGAATACCGAGGAAGTTGCAACTTGCCTAAAGGCTTTTGAATACCCAGGGATTTGCATGACTGACTTGGCTCCCCTGTAAGTATCAACAGCCAATTCAGCCAATTGAGGATGGGGGGTTACCACCAACAGCTCGGCGCCCAAAACAGCGGCTGCGAGGCGCTTGTCACTCCGAGTCTGAATCTCCTGAATCTGTACCCCTTTGTAGTTTCGTCCAACCCAACTGACTGCGGGATCCTTAGGTTTAGCTAAAATCTCCTGAGCTTTTTCGGGATTAGCTATAGGGAGCACCAACATGAGCGATCGTTGAGGATCGTCAAGCTCATACTCTGCTTGGGACAGCGGATCGTTTAGCGCCGATGCTGTATCCGCCTTATCTCGCTCTCCAGGTAAGAAAGCTAGGGTAATCTCTTCCCCTACCCAAGGTTGAATATCCCGCTTGAAGTTGTAGCCGTTGTCGGTCA
>JAKSDM010000088.1 GCA_022360135.1 Pseudanabaenales cyanobacterium
CTCGCCACTTGGGATGAGGTAGAGGGAAGGATTTGGGCGGGTAATGCTACAGAGGGCAGGTCTGCAGCTGCCTGGTTAGGGGTTGATATTTCTTCAGCAGTTGGGATCGGAATATCGAGTGTGATTTCAGGTGGTTCGGGCGACTCGGGGGAGGGAGCGGAGGCGATCGCCGCCACCTCTGCCTGAGACACATCCACAGCCACAACCAGCTCATCCGTCGCTGCGCCTTCCTCTCTCGGAGGAGTCTCATTTAGCCTGGACGGTGAATCCTCAGCCGATTCTGCGGCTGGTTCGGGTTGGGTCTCCTGGGGTGGTCTGGACGCAGCGTCTTGATCAGCTAAGGATAATACCATGACTGAGGCGGTCTCCTCAGCGGGTTGGTCCCCAGTGGCGTCAATCGTCGACGCCGCCACTGAAGCGCCAAACTCCACCAGGCTATTACGGCGATTCTGGGAGATTCGGTTGGCTTCTAATTCAGGTCGAGCATCCCCATAAATGACCAATCCATCTTGATTATGGACAATGCGATTGTCGATGATTCGAGGCGTTGCCGCCTCAGCCACTATAATCCCGACGCTTGTCGCCTCAAACAGATTCCCACGAACCTCGGCTTGAGAGAAGCCATTGATCATCAGACTGGCCAAACGATTTTGGTTAAAGTAATTGCCCCGAATAATGGGAGCTCCGTTCCCGGCGATAAAAATACCCGCGTTGCGGCTGCCGACGAAGCTGCTTTCAAGGATGATCGGACTGCCTGCTTCAATCCACAGACCATGACCGCCAGGGGTGGGGTTAGTGACAATGACATTGGCTAACCCAGCTCTATCCGCCGCTAGGATAGTCGCGTTCCGCCGTTCTAAAGCAGAAGCGCTCTGAAAGAAACCACCTCCTTGGATTAGGACGGGGCGATCGCCCCTATTGGGATTTCCTTGCACGGTGACGCCAGGCTTCAGCAGGAGGGGAAACGATTCTCCTGTGGCGATGCTGTAGACGCCTGGAGCCAGAAGCACAATACTGTTGGGCTCAGCCGATCGGAGCGCCTGAGTAATGGTTTGAAAGGGACGACTCTGGCTGCCATCGCCGATGGTATTGTGGCCCAGGGTCGGATTGACATGGATCAGCGTATAATC
>JAKSDM010000105.1 GCA_022360135.1 Pseudanabaenales cyanobacterium
GCCTTGTTGCTAGATGTCGATACAGCAAGTTTGCTGGAATACTAAATCAGGTTCTGTCGAATAATTTTGACACTGAGACAGTCGGTTCGAAAGGTACCCCTAGGGGTACTGTTGGAATCAGTAATGGTCTGCAAAAATGGCCGCTATAGGTGTATCAAAGCTTCACGGCTTCAGAACCCAATCGGCCTCAAATCGATAGGGTGTTTTGAAGTGTGAGTTTCTGGAAGACTCCAACGGAATCCCCCAATTCGAACAGATTTGGCAGTGTCGTAATGGAAAGCCTCAACAAATTTATCAACAGTAATCCTGACCCCCGAGAACTCAAGCGAGCCATCGCCGTCAAAATGAGTCTTCAAGGGTACACTCACTCAAAGATCATGGCGATATTGGGAGTTTCTTCAGGATTTATCAGTACCTGGAAGGTTCGCTTCGAAGCTGACGGTGTAGCCGGGATAAAATTAGCTTATAAAGGCGGGCAAGGCTATCTTGGCCCAATCCAAAAGCAGGCCGTCATTGACTGGCTTAAAGCTAAAGCCGACTGGAATTTAAGGGAATTGAAGCATCATCTGGCTGAGCGCTATGGCGTTGTCTTTCAGTCCAAGCAAAGCTATTACGATCTATTTAAGGAAGCTGGAATTAGCTGGAAAAAATCCCAGAAGCGCCAACTCCAAAAAAAACCAGCATTAGTCGCAGCCCAAAAAGAATTGTCGAGCTAAACGTTTGAGGTAGTAGGTGGTAGGCAGGGGCTCAGAAGGCCATTCTGTACGGATACTGCTGGCTAATTCGTAATATCGTGAGCACGTCTGAAGGCCCTCTAAGGGCAAGAAAATTATTCTTTCAGGGTCTACAAAGTCAGACTGAGTTGCACATATTGGAGTTCTGAAGCGTCAACCAAATGGGAGATGGTAATGCCCAGGAGTCGCACCTTTTTGCGATCGCCCACATGGGCCCACAATAACTCCCGCGCCAACCCATAGATCGCCGACGCCTCTCGGATCGGTTCACTCAAGGTTTGACTGCGGGTAATTTGCTGGTAATCGGCATATTTGATTTTCAGCGTCAGCGTATGGCCAGACTGTTTCTGCGTATCCAACCTTTCGGCGACACGCTGCGCCAATCGTTCTAATTCGGCAAACATTTGATCCAGACTGGCCAAATCTTCGGCAAAGGAATTTTCCGCCCCCACCGATTTGCGAATTCGATTTGGATTCACCGGGCGTTCATCCTGGGCCCGAGCCACCCGGTAGTAAAACCGTCCTACCTTACCAAACCGCTTCACCAAATCGGCTTCTGACCATTGCTTCAAATCAGCGCCGGTTTGGATGCCCAACGCCCGCATTTTTTCGGCGGTGACCTGCCCAATGCCATGAAATTTGTTGATCGGTAAGGTTTCCACAAACGTCTCAGCCTGGTCAGGCGCAATCAGACATAAGCCATTGGGTTTATTTACACCAGAGGCGATTTTGGCCAAGAATTTGTTCATAGAGACGCCAGCGGAAGCCGTGAGTTGGGTGGCTTCCAGAATTTCTCGCTTGATCGCCTTGGCAATCGCCACAGCGGAGGGAATATTGGGCTTATTCTGCGTCACATCCAAATAGGCTTCATCCAAAGCCAGCGGTTCTACCAGGTCGGTGTAGCGGTGAAAGATAGCCCGGATCTGTTGAGACACCTGGCGGTAAATGTCGAACCGAGGTTGGATGAAAATCAGATCTCGGCATTTCTGCTGGGCCGTGCGAGCGGGCATAGCGGCATGAATGCCAAATTTCCGCGCTTCATAGCTAGCCGCCGCCACCGCCCCCCGCTGCTCCGGTCGCCCCCCCACCACAATCGGTTTGCCGCGATAGGCCGGGTTGTCCCGCTGCTCTACCGAAGCGTAGAAAGCATCCATATCGATGTGAATGATTTTGCGGCATCTAGAAGCACGAGACAGAAGACCAAGGGAGCGAGGCAATCCAAAATCCAAAATCCAAAATCCAAAATCAACTCCAAACCCTTTACCCTTTACCCCAATTAACCTGTCTCCTCAGGACCCGAAACCGCCCCATCTTCCATACGCTGATCAAACAAACCAAAGAGGGGGCCAAGCACGGCGCCGAAAACAAATCCGCCAGCATGGGCCCAATAAGCGACGCCGCCGCCTTCCATACCGACAGTAGTGGGGACTTCTAGGCTGGCGACGCCGTAGAAGGCTTGTTGCAGAAACCAGATACCGAGATAGAGAATGGCTGGAATTCGGACTGTCGTCAGGAAGATGCCGATCGGAACCAGGGTGAGAATCCTGACGGTTGGGAAGCGAAAAATGTAAGCCCCCATAATCCCTGCGATCGCGCCGCTGGCCCCCAAGGACGGTACGCTAGACCCAAAGTTGAAGAACCACTGGGTAAAGACCGCTAACACACCGCAGGCCAGATAAAAGATCAGGAACTTAAGGCGTCCCAACTGTTCCTCTACATTGTTGCCAAAAATCCACAAGTAGAGCATATTACCCGCCAGATGCAGAAATCCAGCATGGAGGAACTGACTGGTAATCAGCGTCATCCATTCATGCAGGCTAAAAGCAGATAAGCCGCTTTCAAAGCTAATCGTTAATTCCTGGGGGACAACCGCCCAATTTCGAAAGAATTCAACTAGCTCTGGGGGAGATAGGGTGAGTTCATAGAGAAAAATTAGGACATTGAGAACAATCAAACCGTAGGTAACATACGGCGTAATGGATACCGGATTTTCGTCTCGTAGAGGAACCACAGGCGATCTTCTTGCTAGCGAATCGATCTAGGATTTAGGTTAGCGGGTTCATCGTGTTCACTCACCACTAGCCTAGTGTGATTTTGGCATGAAAAAGGGCAGCAAGTACTATCCGCTCTTTGAGCATCTCTGCAGTGCTGATCAGCCTGAAATAACCTTGACCATTCCTGACATCGAAGCGCTTATTGACGGCGTCTTACCCGCAACAGCCTGGAGTCAAAAAGCCTGGTGGAGCAATCGCAGCAAAGGGGCCTTGCAGGCTGCAGCCTGGATTAACGCTGGATACCATACGACAACAGTCAATCTACAACAGCAGACGATTACCTTCCGTCAGTTTGAGGCTGAGTACACGATTCAACGGAGAGACGGAAAGGTGCTATGGAATCGAGACGCCATCAAAGCCTTGCGTCTCCACATGGGCTTGACCCAAGCAGAATTCGCCAGCCAACTGGGGGTGCGCCAGCAAACCATTAGCGAATGGGAAAACGGTGTTTATGGACCCACTCGTTCGACCTCAAAGCACCTGGAGCTAGTGGCGGAAAAAGCCAAATTTACTTACGGAGAAACGAAGCAAGAATAAAACCAATTATTTTTTGACATTTATCCGGTAAACCGCTAAATTGTCATAGTACATTGAAACCAATGCACGACTTAAAGCATTCCCCATACCGCTGACATCAACTTTCTTCTGGTTGCCCTTAATCCAAGCTTGAGGGCGCACAGTCGCACGCTCATTTATCCAGATTGAGCGGCTATCTATAAATTTGAAATCGGTATGGCGTCAAACCCAATGGAACACACCGGAGTAAATTTATGACTTCTGAACGTAAACCCTTTCCTCTGCCTAGCTCTTCAGACCCTGAAATCCTGCGAGTGATTGCGGTGGGATCACTCAAAGCGGTTGAGAATTTTGTATTGACCCAGTATCGACTGGGTTACGCCGAAATTCGGGAATGGTCAAAACCACTGCCTTCGCCGAATTCTGGCGAGGTGATGCGGATTTTGACGAAACGGATTGCCCTCGATAATTCTTAGTGGAGATGGGGTGTAGGGTATAGGGTGTGAGGCGTAGGGTAAGCAGAGGACTCGCTTCGGTCAAGTTTTCGGTTTTTCGCCCAACCTTGAACCGGCTTAAATGACATACCCCCGAACCCTTAAGAAAAACTGAGGCAAGACTCCGCAGCCAGTTTAATACTGCCTCCCCACACCCCGCCCCCTACCCCCCTTCTCCTTATCTTGATCCCAGACAAGGCTGAAATCAGCTACCCTCTAGTCATCACCCAACCTTTTTGCCGAACAAAGCTTTTGCAAAATAGGATAAAGTGAATACGCTTACTGCTGTATTGCGTCTTATTTGTGCTCACGCCTGAGAAACTATTTCCATTCCCTCTAGACGCCTTTCAGCTGCAGGCGATTGATGCGCTGAATCAAGGGCAATCCGTTGTCGTCTGCGCCCCTACTGGCTCCGGTAAAACCTTGATTGGCGAATACGCCATTTACCGAGCCCTGCATCAAGGCAAACGGGTTTTCTACACCACGCCCCTCAAAGCCCTCTCAAACCAGAAACTTCGAGACTTTCGAGAGCAGTTTGGAGAAGACAAGGTAGGGCTACTGACGGGCGACATCTCAGTGAATCGGGACGCCCCTATCCTGGTGATGACCACTGAGATCTTTCGCAATATGCTCTACGGCACCCCGATTGGGGAAGTGGGGACTTCTCTGCAGGGCGTAGAATCCATTGTCTTGGATGAATGCCACTACATGAACGATCGCCAGCGGGGCACTGTTTGGGAAGAGTCGATTATCTATTCTCCCCCTGATGTTCAGCTCCTGGCGCTCTCAGCTACGGTCGCCAACAGCAATCAGCTGACGGACTGGATTCACCAGGTACACGGCCCCACCCAACTGATTTACTCTGATTTTCGGCCGGTGCCGCTGGCCTTTCACTTCTGCAATAGCAAGGGGGTATTTCCCCTATTAAACGAAAATAAAACGGCGATTCATCCTCGCCTTAAGCACTCCCGCAAACCGCCCAGGGGACAAAAGGGAGGTAAGCGAAAGCAGGGGCCGAGTCTGACCGCTATTGTGAGTCAATTGCAGCAGCAGGATATGTTGCCTGCGATCTGTTTCATCTTTAGCCGCCGGGGCTGTGATAAGGCGGTTGAAGAAACCAGCCGCCTTTCGCTGGTGAATGAATCAGAAGCCCGGATGCTGAAAACTCAGGTAGATGAATTCTTGGCTTGGAATCCTGGAGCTGCTCGGGCTGGACAGGTTGAGCCTCTGTATAAGGGGATTGCGGCGCATCATGCTGGAATTTTGCTAGCCTGGAAAAGTCTGGTGGAGGAACTCTTTCAACAGGGTTTGATTAAGGTGGTGTTCGCCACCGAAACCTTGGCGGCGGGTATCAATATGCCGGCTAGAACCACCGTGATCGCCAGTTTATCAAAACGAACCGATAGCGGTCATCGCCTGCTCAACGCCTCTGAGTTTTTGCAGATGGCGGGTCGGGCGGGGCGCCGGGGCATGGACGCCAAAGGCTATGTGGTGACCGTCGAAACCCCCTTTGAAGGAGCGCGGGAAGCGGCTAATCTGGCGACATCGGGGGCCGATCCGCTGGTCAGTCAATTTACCCCCAGTTATGGCATGGTGTTAAACCTGCTCCAGACCCACTCTTTGGAGGAGGCGAAAAATCTAGTTGAGCGTAGCTTTGGGCAGTATTTGGCCACCTTACATCTGGCCCCGCAGCAGCAGGCGATCGCTGACCTAACGGCGGCCATTGAACGCGGTCAGGCTCAGCTAGAGAGCGTGGACGAGGATATTCTGGCCGATTACGAAAAACTCAAAGGTCGGCTGAAGGAAGAACGGCGGTTACTGAAGATCTTGCAACATCAGGCGGAAGAGGTCTTAGTTGGGGATATGGGGTTGGCCCTTTCCTATGCGCTGGCTGGCAGCATTTTGAGTCTGAAGGGCAAAAATGTCCCCGTCGCCGCCCCCCTGCCGGCGGTCTTGGTGACGAAGGTGAACGGTTCTGGCCAGCTCCCCTATTTAGTCTGCCTCAGTCAAGACAACCGCTGGCGTGTCGTCGCCGTGGGGGATGTGGCGGGTCTGCATGGCGAATATCCGCGTATCCAAAGTGTGGATCATCTGGCTCC
>JAKSDM010000727.1 GCA_022360135.1 Pseudanabaenales cyanobacterium
ACACCCTCAAACTCTGGCGACGAGAGGGGAACGGTAAGAAGCGATTCCGAGCCTATGCAACACTGGCGGGACATCGCGCCCCGATTCGGAGCGTCGCCTTCAGTCCCAATGGTGAGTTGGTGGCCTCAGGCAGTGGAGATGGAACCATCAAGCTCTGGGGACGAGAGGGCGCCCTTGTGAAAACACTGGAGGGCCACGGGGATAGGGTTACCCGAGTCGCCTTCAGTCCCGATGGGGAGATCCTCGCCTCTGGGTCTGATGATAACACCATCAAGCTGTGGCGACCGGATGGCGCCCTGCTGAGCACCTTCAGACCCCATAACAGTAGGGTTGAAGGAATTGCCTTTAGTCCCGATGGTCAGACCTTGGCGTCAGTATCTAATGACGACACCATTAGGCTCTGGCGGTTAGATGGGGCGCTGCTCGACACCTTAGAAGGAAACAGTGAAGGGCTTCGGTCTGTCGTCTTCAGTCCTGCTGTTGGCGATCAATTAACCCTGGCCTCGGCCGGGGAAGATGGCGTCATCAATCTCTGGCAGCCAGACAACACTTTGTTGAAGATCGTTGCGGGGCATAAGGACGAAGTTGAGGCGGTGGTGTTTAGTCCCGATGGCCGATTTATTGCGACTGCATCCGATGATCGAGTGGTTAAGCTTTGGCGCATTGATGGCAGTTTGGTTACAGCGCTGCGACAACACAACAATAAGGCCGATGATTTGGCTTTTAGCCCGGATGGTCAACGGATTGTGTCAGCCGGTGAGGATAATCGGGTTCAACTTTGGAGCCTAGAGGGTGAGTTATTGTGGTCCTTAGATGGGCCGGATGGGCACACCAATGAGGTGGAGGGGGTGGCCTTTAGTCCGGATGGTCAATTGATCGCCTCCGCCTCCGATGATAAAACCATTAAGCTCTGGCGACCCGACGGGACGTTGATCAAAACGTTGAAAGCACATACCTCCAGAGTTGAGGCGGTGGCGTTCAGTCCGGATGGTCAGCTCCTGGCTTCGGCCAGTGGAGATCACACCATTAAACTTTGGCGACCGGATGGCGCCTTGGTCAGGACCCTTGAGGCCCATAAGGGTGGGGTTGGAGATGTGGTGTTCAGTCCTAATGGTCAGCTGATTGCCTCAGCCGGTGAGGACAAAACTGTCAAACTCTGGCGGATAGACGGGACGTTGATCAGAACCTTCGAAGGGCATCGTGACCGGGTTCGGAAGGTGGCTTTTGGAAAAGGGACCAATCAAGAGATACTGGCTTCAGCGGGCGCCGATCATACCCTTAAACTCTGGAGTTTTGATGGCGTTTTGATCGCTACCCTGCCTGGGCATACCGCTAAGATTGAAGGACTTGATTTCAGTCCCGACGGTCAATTCATCGCCTCAGGCAGTGATGATGGACAATTGATTTTCTGGGATCTGAGGCAAGTATTAAACCTGGATCGAGTGCTTGTGTTTGGATGCCAACGGATCCAGGATTATTTAAGGACCAATATAAAGTTGGAAGAGAGCGATCGCCATCTCTGCGATGGAATCCCCCAGCCCAGCGATAGAGATTAACCCACTGTCTGGTTGGCCAAGAGCGATCGCCTGAATTCATTTAGCCTCGTCTGCCGCCAAAATTGGGCTTAAATCAACCGATCGTCGCCAAGTGTCCAGGGTTATCCCGACCGCTTGCTCCAGTCCGGCAATGCTATTGAGGAAACTAATTCGAGCTTGGAGTTCGGCATTTTGAGCGTTGACGAGATCTTCTTCACGCTGGGTTACATCAAACAGGCTGATGTTGTCTCTGCCCCGTCTAAACTTTTCCTGGGTTATCTGTAACTGGAGTTGAGCCGCCGCTGTCGCCCGCTGAGCGGCTTCAACCTGAGCCAGTTCTGAGTTCACATCCCCCAGTTGGTCGGCAATTTCATTGCGAATAGTCTCCGTTAACTGAGCCAACCTATTTCGACGCTGCAGGATATTCGTCCGACTGCGCTCAACAGCGGTTTCCAGGCTTCCATCGCCAAAGGTGCGATTCAGCTGCAGACCTGCCGTCGCTTGGGGAGAGGCATTGCCAAAGCGAGCGCTGCTCTGCAAGTCTAGACTCCACCGTCGGTTATCTTGAGCAAGCAACAGGCCCAGATTCTCAAACTCAATATCAGACTTTGCCTGCTGATAATCAGGTCGGATTTGATAGGCCAACTCGATCAGCTGATCAAGTTGGAACTCAGTGGCTCGGCGGACAGAAACCTCAAATAGTTGATCGATCGCTGCCTCAGGGGCGACGAATTGCCGGATCGCATCCGCGCCAATCAGGTTGAGTAAGTCCGTATTCGCCTGAGACAACTGGTTTCTAGCATTTTGCAATCCTAGTTCAGCTTCAGCGATCGTGCGCTCAGCATCAATCAAATCCACTCTAGCCCGCCTGCCCGCCTCAACTAACGCATTGATGATCTCAAACTGTTGACGTCTTCGCGCTAAGGCTTGCGCTTGGATGACGACGGCCTCTTGGCTCTGGATTAGATTGGTATATTGAGTAATGCTGGTGGTGATGGTCTCAATCACTTGTTGCCGGAGGGCTAAAACATTATTGCTTTCGGCAATGCGAGCCTGCTGAATCGGGGCTTCATTCACAGCTCGACCCGCCCCTCGCAACAACGGTTGGGTCAAGGTGAGATTAATCCATCCCGCATCGTTGATAGGATCGATGTCAAGACTCAGCTCCGTCCCGAGGCGAGTTCTCAAGGTCGATGAGACCTGGAGGCTCTGGTTTAGGGTGGTGCGATTGTCTAAGCCTATGGTGGCTAAATTGTTATCGGTTTCAGCCGCGTTAAAATCGGCAGATGTATTGGATAAATCTCGCTCCACTTGGAGCGAAAAGTCTGGGGTGAATTGGGGGTCAAACCGACTCTCTTCCTGGTCTAAAACTTGCCGTTGAGCAACCCGCTCCAGTACGGCATTTCTCAAATCACGATTGCCCTGGATTACAATGTTGATTAGATCAGGCAGCGTAAGTTC
>JAKSDM010000697.1 GCA_022360135.1 Pseudanabaenales cyanobacterium
GCTGACAATAATAATGGGTGTGTTTTTGAAAGTTGAAACCCGGCGGATTTGAGCACAGAGTTCGTAGCCGTTGACAATGGGCATAGCCAAATCTAAGAAAATCAAGGTTGGCCTATGCTCTAGCAAGCCCATTAGCGCCTGCACCGGGTCCTGAAGATGGATAAACCGATAGTTGAGATGAGCCAGAATATGACCCATCATTTTGGCGTGGAGGGTGTGATCATCGATATGAGCAATCAAGGGATGAATTGCTGGAGGCGGAGTTGAGCTGATGGACAGGGAGTTTGAAGCTTGTCGTACCGAGCTTATGGGCAAGGAGCCTGAAACTTGCCGTACTGAATTCATGGATAGGGAGCTTGAAGCTTGTCGTACCGAGCTTATCGGTAGGGGGCTTGAAACTTGCCTTAGAGAGGGCGTTGCTAAGGCTTGAAGAGAAGATTGCAAGTCTCCAACCGTGACCAATCTGATCGATCCCTGTTGAACATAGGGGATGATCGATTGGGTCATAAGCAGCAGATCTTGCCTCGATTTGACCGCTAAATCTCTTAACGTTCGGCAACCATCCACCAGAGCAGCCAGACTTTGGTAGGCCATTGGCGAAAGTTTTTGGCGTAAGCCTTCAACTTTCCAAAGCAAAGGCGCTTGATTTGGAGAATAGGTCGCCAAGCCAGCTTGTCGCCAAGCCTCCCAATCACGAGTTGACTGTAACCATGCATGATCAACTGGAATAACCGCCAATATTGCATCTATTTCACTTTGAAGAACGTATCTGTACGTCATTTGAAGCGCTGAGCAGTTGCAGATTTGGGTCCACTGCTGAAAAATGTCGAACAGGATTTCCACAACGTGGCCTGCAACAATCGCCTCCCCATCCTGCTGACGAATTTTCCCCTGATTCACCAACTTTGCTAGGGCGACGTTATTCCAATGCTGAAGCGAATTCCCTGCTTGACCGACAGGTTCGACAGCCAGTGTCGGACAGTGCTGAGCCAGTTGCCGATACCAGCGGCGAATCGGATGCATCTGATCGGCGGCCCAAATCAACCGCCCGAGATAGAAATACAGACTCCACTGTTGGACTTGAGCACCTTGAATCTTTAAGATCAACTGGCCACTAATTTTTTTTTGGCTCACAAATCTAAGCTGATCCGACAGATCACTAATACTAGTAAGCACTTTGAAAGATTCTGTCAGGGGTTGGATTGGGGCAAAAGTCTGTGAGATAGGCATGACACGAATTTGGATATCATGACAGAGTATTGCGTAAGCGGTTGAGAAAAATAAATATCACGATAGAGACTGGCAATTTTCAATAATCAATCAACCCTATCAACTGAAGATTAATCATTAACCAATAGATGTCCTAATATCTGAGTTTATTTATGCCAAGTTTATCTATGCCAATCTAATTGGCTGGCCAGCCAATTAAAAATTTTTTTCTAAAACTGAGTTAATAAAGTCTGGGCCAACAACTTTTCGGCTCTAAGTTTTCAGCAACCAAGTTTTCTGAACTTAAAGATCGAATCATTTGGCTCGAAAGAGGACTCATTTAAACGTAAACAGAATCGTAGATGTAACCGTTCCGAAAGCTGTCTGTGTCGTCTTAAACGATATGTCTGTATTATCCCCAAGTCTATAGAAGGAAAAGC
>JAKSDM010001212.1 GCA_022360135.1 Pseudanabaenales cyanobacterium
ATTCGCACCCTCCTCGAACGGGGCAGACGCACCGCTATCCTCAATTATCGCTATTTTCGGGTGCGGCTCAGTCGTCAGAATCAAACACTGCTTGAAAACGACTTTGAAGCAGCCTGGTGCGAAGCCAAAACCAACAACGGTAATGTGGCGCCTTGGCTGACTCCGCATCGAGAAAAAGAGAAAACCACCTACGAAACGATTTGGCGAGAACTGGTTGACCTGTTGCCTTTTGTTGTTGAACCGGATGCAGGGGATGGGCGATCGCCTGTTAATCAATCGACAACAGCGGAGGTGGAGCCATGATTCAGCTTGCCGAATTGATCCAGACTCAGCCCGATCCCAATCAAAGTTCACAAGAACTTGCGATCGTCGCCATCATTGACACAGCCCTTTGCGTTGGGGCGGGCGGCTCCTCCGGCTCCCTGGCGGATAAGCCCATTCTGCGCAATGCTGAAGGCAGATTGGTGATTCCAGCCTCTCAGCTTAAGGGCCGATTGCGCCACGAGTGCGAAAAGATTGCTAGAGCGTTGAGTTGGCCTGTATGTGAATCTCCAGTTGCTCAGCGGATGTGTCCCCAAAGGGCTGGACTCAATGGCGGCTTTGAGCAAGCTGCCTACGACGTGGGCGATCGCAAGCCTGATGGCTCACCCCGTTATCACTGCATTATCTGTCAACTCTTTGGTAATCCTGCTTTACCCTCTAGAGTCCTCTTTGATGACCTGATCTGCACTGAAGCGCCAGAAAATATCCCCGAAGTTTTGCGCCCTGGGGTTACCCTCAATCGTCGCCGTCGCACCGCCGAAGAAAACAAGCTCTACTTCCTGGAAACCTCGCCCGCTAACGCTAAACTGCGGTTTGAGGGAAAGCTCCATATTCAACCACCAGGACAGTCTCGATTCAATACTTATCAGGCAAAAGCCTTGTTATTGGCCGGACTGCGCCATATCCACGCCCTTGGCGGCGGTAAATCAACCGGGCTAGGCTGGCTCCAATGGGAATTCCCAGACAGTACCCAACTCAACCTGGATGGCTGGGACTGGAATTCACTCCTGGGAGGCCGCCCATGAAACAAATTGTTCTCACCATCACGGCCAAAGCGCCCCTCGCCATTGGTCAACGAAAACCAGGCGGCTCCGTCAGCGAAGCCATGGACTATATCCCTGGAACGGTTATTCG
>JAKSDM010001680.1 GCA_022360135.1 Pseudanabaenales cyanobacterium
GGGCTCTTTGCTTATGTGGCGCAGCAGTTTGATCCCAGCCTGACCTGGCGGGATGTGGAATGGTTGCAATCCTTAACCCCTTTGCCAGTGGCGGCGAAAGGGATCTTACGAGGAGACGATGCCTTGCGAGCCGTGGAATATGGGGTTAAGGCGGTGATTGTATCGAATCATGGCGGCCGACAACTCGATGGCGCGATCGCCACGATCGACGCCCTGAGTGAAGTGGTAACCGCTGTAGGAGACCAGGTAGACGTTCTGGTCGATGGCGGCGTCCGACGAGGCGCCGATGTCCTGAAAGCCTTAGCGTTGGGTGCTAAAGCAGTCTTGGTGGGGCGTCCAGTGCTGTGGGGATTAGCGGTTGAGGGGGAGACGGGTGCAAGGCATGTCCTCGAACTGTTACAGAACGAGTTGGAGGTGGCGATGGCGTTGAGCGGCTGCGCCACGATACCCGCCATTGACGCCAGTTTAGTGAGGCCGTTCAACTCACACTGACAGGATGGCTGACAACTCCCCAGTAGAGATATCCCTTCTGATTAAACGGCACACGGTCGGGTTGAGTTTGACCCTGATCATCCGTTGCTCGGGCTTGCAGATGGTAAGCGCCGGGGCGCGCCTGCCAATCAAGGTCCCATCGGACCCATGCCTGAGAGAGATTAGGGTCTCTTAACCGGGCGACTTCCCAGCTTTGCCCCTGGTCCAAACTCACTTCGACCTGGGTGATTTTTCCCTGGCCTGACCACGATCGCCCCCGCAAGAGACGCCGTCCCTCAGATAACTCAGCATCCCAAGGCAGTTCAAATGCACTCTTCACCTTCTGAGTGGTGACAATTTGTCCCAAGGCTGGCGAACCCGGTTCGGGTTCATAGTCTTCACCAATCAAAATATATTTTTCTGTGTTCCAAAGGGTATAGATGGGTGCTTCAGACACTTCAATCCGCCCAACCCATTTGATATTAGCAATACCAACCCAACCTGGCGTTAAAAGTCGGATGGGGAATCCATGGTCAGGAGGTAGAACCGCTCCATTCATGGCATAGACCAGTAATGTATCATCGGCCATAGCTTTTTCAATCGGAATCGGTCGAGCCACTTTCTTCTCGTCAAGACTTTCTGCTAGAACATCTTCGGCTGTGGGTTTGACCCCAGCTCGCTGCAGCACTTCCCTCAAAGGCACACCGGTCCACTCCGCCACCCCAATGCCGCCCAGTTTCCACTGGGTTCCACTCGCCTGCCGTCCATAGGCAGTCTGATAGAAACTTCTGCCGTTTCCAGCGCACTCAATGGCCCGAATCACAGAGACCGATGGCATGGAAAGGAGGTCATCATAGCTAAACGACTGGGGGCGTGAGACGCCGGAACCTTCAATTTTAAGCCGCCAGGTCGCTGAATCAAGGCGAGGCGTCGGGTTATTGTTACGCACGAAAAACAATTCATTGGGAACCAAATAGCCTCGGTTGGACAGGGCCTCCCATCGCATTTCTAAATTACTGCCCGTCTGATAGAAGAACGTCGGCGATGTTGACTTAACGATGGCGTTGGCCGCCCCCTCTGCATTGGCCGCCTGGTGCTGACGCCGCAGTGAAAGCGGCGCTAGGGTTGTCGCCGCCCCTGCACCAGCAGCCGTTAACAGTTGCAAGACCCGCCGTCGCGATACGCCCCAAGCGTTAGCCTTTCGCCAAAGAAATTCATCCCGCCTTACCCAATCATAGACCTGCTCATGCAGTAAATCCTTTTTGTTCATAGCTGCACCTCTCTAAGCTCTGACATCAATAAAAGCGTACGGAGAAGCTTTAAACCTTGGGACAAGGTTCTTGTTATCGTCCCATGCCCTATCCTGCCATGAAGCATACTATTACAAATGTTGGAATGAGGATGTGGTTGAGTGGCAGATCCAGATCAGCCGCGCTAATGAGGCAGCGGCGAGATTGCTCTGGCCGCTCTGCGATACGGGCATCCGCAAGCGTCTGCGCCACATCCACGGACCCACTCTGCTGATCTGGGGTAGTGAA
>JAKSDM010001061.1 GCA_022360135.1 Pseudanabaenales cyanobacterium
AGCATTCACGACACCGCAGCCCAATCAATTTTTTTGTGAATGTAGTGTGTGGATTGATTGCCTACTGCCACCAGCCTAAGAAGCCATCTCTCTCTCTTGACGAGTATTTGCTGCCTTCGGCTTAAACCGAACTCAGGTTACCTAGAATTCACTATTAATCAAGCCGCAATGCACACAACAATTTCTGTGGATGAATTGAAAGCCATGTGCGATCGCCTGCTTAAGGAGAATGGTCATGAATCAGCTAAGTGAGCTAAGAACGTTGTGGGAGCTTGAATCTCCAGCTATCCAACTAACCTTGAAGCCTTGATGGTTGCTGATAGACTTTCCCGATCAGGATCAAGCTGAGGAATTCCAGAATCGCCATGAAGCAACCCTAGATCAGTGGAGCACCCGATATCGGGTGCTCATTGCTGTCCAGGGCGAAGATAAGATCGCAGCCAGACCCATACCAAGAGGAGATCGTAGGATGAACAGCCAGCCGCTTATACTCGATCCTAATGCAGGACTTCAGCTTGGCCGAATGAAGCTTGGTCGCACCTTGCTAAGAGAAATGACCTACTGAGTCGGCCAAACGATTCTGATGAGGTGCGTCAATTTTTCCGCCCCCGTCAGCGAATGGCAGCATTCGTATCTCTATCTGATCGACGAAAACACTTTCTACTGATGCTGATTGGGTAAAAGATTCCATAAGATAAAACCCTTATAAGACAAGGCTTTCACCTCTAAATTGCCCGAAAACGCAGCCTTGCTACTTTATGGCCTTCAACATTACGATCTTTCAGACATAGATTCCTATGCATACTCTCATTCAGCTTGCTCGACGGGATTCCAGGTGAGGCTCCCTGGTTACCGCCTTTTTCTCCCGCTTCACCCTTTGATAGCCAGTCGCTAAGTGGGGAATAGGCTGTCACCCATGCACTTTGGGGGTAGGACTTGAGCGTTCTAGGATACTAGCTCTCACCTACACGGTTATCTAGTTGTCAAGATACGCTTATAGCGTTCACTCTTGCCGTCCATCCCCAAGCATTTCTACTCGTTTCGGGCGAACGGGTCGCACAGGCCAAATTCAGTCAAGTAAATTTCCAAAACTGTCACAGGCCATCGCTTGACACCAGAAAATATTGCTCAATTCACAAAAACGCAAAACCACAATTATGTTTCAACAAAACTTAATATAATCTACCATCCAACAGATAAAGATAAGGATAGACCGAATAAGGAAAGAGGGCAAAAGTCTAAAGAGCAAAGAGCAAAGAATCAAGAAAGTGTTCTCGGCGAAACACTCACAACTCGCAGTCCCACGTTGAAGCTCCCGTCAACCGGATAGTACCTGAAGCGGCTGACTGAACGGCAGAGACCTGGAACGTCGTCCCAGGAACCACCGCGCAGCAATCTAGGTAAATCATCTTCACTAGTGATCCAAGCGCTTCCATCCGTAGGAGCCCCCTGATAATTATCATGCCAATGGTCAAGACACCACTCCCAGACATTTCCATGCATATCATAGAGGCCAAAGGCATTGGCTACCTTAAAACTGCCCACTGGGGTTGTCTGCCCACGATACTTCCCTTTAGGGCCAGAGCCATAAGTATAGTTGCCATTATAGTTAGCCAAGTCAGTTGTACTCGTATCGCCAAAATGAAATGGAGTTGTCGTACCTGCCCGACAAGCATATTCCCATTCCGCTTCGCTGGGTAGTCGATACTCGCACCCAGCCGTTTGGGACAACCGTTTGCAGAACTCCTCAGCATCATACCAAGTTACCGACTCAACAGGTCGATTATCTCCCTTGAGCATCGACGGATCAGAATCAAGGTCGCGATCTACTTTATCAATGAACTCAGCCACTGCCTTCCACTGAGCCTGAGTGACTGGATACTTACTCATAGAAAAGGACTCTACAGTTACCAAGTGCTGGGGATGCTCATCATCTTGTCCCTCACCTGATGGAGAACCCATGTGGAAGGAACTGCCAGGAATCTCAATCATTTCCAGACTGACCCCATTTCCTAGATCCTCAATGAGGAAGTTGGCTTGCCCCCGCTGCACATCTGTTCCTTTCCCTTCAGGATCAACAGTTACAACATTAAATTCAACTGTCGTTCCACGAGTTGTCTCAGGTTCTAGCTCAGAAAGAACAGACTCCAGCAGGGGAACGTCTGAGTCAACAGACTGGAATATTGTTCGTCCTAGTAAAACAACTCCCACGCCCCCCCCAGAGACACCTGCAATTTGAAGCAGAAGGCGGCGGGTCAGGTGGACTAGCAATGGGGACTGAGGGGCTAGACTGAATGGCGCAGGTTGAGAAGGTGGTTGGAGGATTGAGAAGCCTCGTGACAAGCGTTCAATCCCTTCGATCGCTTCTGGGTCAGCAGGGGAGACGGCTAAGACCCGAATCCAAAACAGTCTGGCTAGTTGAACGTCCCGATGCACCTCTGCTCTGAGCGCATCTTTTTTAAGGGTGACGACATCGGTTAAAGTAGCTTGCCGAGGTAGCAAGATCAGATGATATTTAGTGGGCGGCTCAACTACGCCATAGGGAGTTTGCCGGGGTTTGCCGTAGCGTTGGTTGAGTAGAGGGACATGATAGCGCAGATGTTGATATAGTCGCTCGGCCGTGGCGCAGTTCCCAGATCCCTGGAGCCGTAAGCCCTGCAGTAGAACACTGGTAAAGGATCCCTGTCGGAGTTGCTCAATTTCATAGGAAGATTCTCGGGGACTGCAGGAAAAAAAGGTGATGACGCCCTGCTGAGCTTCTGTTCCCACACCTACCCCAACTCGACGCCCCTGACTGCGACAGGCATCGATCAACATAACCACATTATCGGAGCCACAGCGGCGGAGACGTTCGGTGAAGTAGTTGAGCGGGATAGCTGTGCCTTCGACATCTCCCGGATCGGCGTCAATGGGCATGAGGTAGTCCCGGTCTTCATGCCGGACTCCATGTCCAGCGAAGAAGAACCAGAAGTTATCTCCAGCTTGCATGAAGGCTTGCTCAAACCGAACCCGCAGAAATCGTCTTAAGGCTCCATAGGTCGGCAGTGAAGCAATGGGGGGACCATAGTCTGTCGCAATCGGGGGAGAATTATCGGAGAAGTGGTAGACCTGTTCGAAGTTGATTTCGTCCTGGAAGAAATCTCGCATGGCCTCGGCGTCCTGCTGGGCGTAACTCAACACCTGCAGGTTGTGGTATCGATTAACACCAATAGTGATGGCCCAGTTTCTACCCATCCGTCCGCACCCGCTGCACCCACATTGTGTTCAGGCAGGCGGTCAAGTGAATTTTAGAGTAATACCTTCTGTGTTCGCCAAGCTCCCACCCGTCCCCCCTAAACTAACCTTCCCTTAAACATTAATTTCAATGGAGAGTTCAACTTCATTGAGCCTCATTCCAGTCTGCTCTTCAGCCACTCTGGAACCAAACCCTCCACCCATATCTCTTGAACGTCGCTCACCCTGAACGGGTGTAGTCGGGGAAATATCCTCAGCTACGATCCAGAGAGTTGACTCTTCAGACATACCTATCTTCCACAACTGATTGAAATGGATTGGTCAATCGTTCAGCAAGGCTTACCAGACCACCCAACCCAGTTTTTTTTCGGATACTGTTTCCAGTATCATGGGAACCAGCCTAGCCCCTTCTTCTGTCCTCCCAATAGATCCCCATCCACTAGCTCTGACCTAGAAAAGTACTCGGCGAAACACTCACAACCCGCAGGCCAATATTAGAGTTACAGCCATCCGGAACATGTCTAACTCGGGACGCTGAACGGCAAAGGTCTGGATTGTTGTTCCAGGAACCACCGCGCAGCAAACGATGTAAATTACGCTTTGCGGTTACCCATTCACCCCCATCAGAAGGAGCCCCTTGGTAGCTTTTATGCCAATGATCCAAGCACCACTCCCATACATTGCCATGCATATCATAGAGTCCAAAAGCGTTAGCTAACTTAAAACCACCAACTGGAGTTGTCCATTTACGGTATTTTCCTTTAGGACCAAAACCATAGGAATAATCGCCGTTGTAGTTTGCCAAGTCGGGTGTGAGCGTCTCACCAAAATGAAATGGGGTAGTGGTTCCAGCTCGACAAGCATATTCCCATTCCGCTTCGCTAGGCAGTCGGTATTTGTGTCCAGTCTTCCGCGATAGCCGACGGCAGAACTCGATGGCATCGTACCAAGTAACCGAATCAACAGGTCTAGTGTTTCCCTTAAATTTTGACGGGTAAGGGTCAAGGTCACACTGGACTTTTGGGAAAGTAGCCACAACTTTCCACTGGCCCTGAGTGACTGGATACTTGCCCATCCAGAAGGATGGCACAGTTACCAGGTGTTTGGGATGCTCACTATTAGCCCCCTCTCCTTCTGAAGCCCCCATTTGGAAGCGATCACCCGGAATCAGAACAACTTCTAGACTGACTCCCTGATCTAACACTTCGGTTCGATATTCAGCCTGCTGATTCTGCCGCTGTCTAATCTGTCCCTGAGCATTGACTGTAATCATCTCAAACTCAAAAGTTGGATGGGGGGGAGCGGAAGGTGACGGGAAAACTTCAATTCTATTCTTTGTAGACTTAGCAGCAAATTCAGACATTCGAGCAATCCGTTTAATCGCTCGAATCGCTTGCCGATCTGCAGGAGAGACTGCCAACACCCGGATCCAAAGGTGCTCAGCCAGCTCAAATTCTTGCTCCGCTTCTGCTTCTAGCGCATCATTCTTGAGGGCAGTGACATCCCCAAGAGTGGCTCGCTTTGGCAATAAAATGAGGTGTTGTTTCGCAAGCGGTTCAGCAATTGTATAGGGTGTTTGCCGAGGCTTGTTATAGTGGCGATTGAGCGTTGGCACCTGGTAGCGCAAATATTGATTCAGGCGCTCAACGGTGGCACAATTTCCCTCCCCTTGAATCTGAAAACCCTGGAGTAGTGTATAGGTGAAGGAACCCTGTTGCAGTTCCTCTATTTCGTAGGACGATTCATCCGGACTGCAGGCAAAAATACTCACCACACCTGGCTGCGCTTCTATCCCAATCCCTTGCCCATCCCGTGCCCCTTCATTCCGACAAGCGTCTAATAGCAAGATAATATTATCGGCCCCACAACGACGCAGGCGCTCTGAGACATCCCGAATCGCAATGGCCGTTCCCTCTACATTCCCGGGATCAGCATCCATCGGCATCAGATAATCTCGATCCTGATATCGTCTGCCATGCCCAGCAAAGAAGAACCAAAGGTTATCACCCGGTTGCAGAAAGGGCTGCTCAAAGCGCACTCGCAAAAAACGAGAGAGAACTCCATAGGTCGGTTGAGATCGCAGTGGGGGGCCGTAATCCTGCTCAATCTGGGGTGAGTCGTCTGAAAAATAGTAAACCCGTTCAAAGTTTGCTTCCTGTCGGCAGAAATCCCGGATCGCCTGAGCATCTCTCTTGGCGTACTGCAACGCTTTCAGGTTGTCATACTGGTTAACACCAATAGAGATCGCCCAATTTCGGCCCATTGCTCCTCTTCTGCTAAACCTCTATTTCTTTGACATCAGCATACTCGCCAATCCCCATAGCCGACCACTACCCTGTCCATTTCCACCTCTCTTATAAGCCTAATACCGGAGACAATCCTTCTCAGATTTAAGCAAAGGGTATTCACTCTCAGGGGATACCCTTTGCTCACAAAGTAAGCTACCAAACAATGGTTACTCAGAATCGCCGGATCCCCGCCTATCTAACGCCTGAGATTGACCAGAAACTGAAGGCGTTTAAAATTGACGCGGGCTTAGCCACTGAAGCTTGCCACCGGCAGTCAAAAGATTAAGGGTTCCATGACCTGGTTGATTTACGAGTTTAGGTTTACGTGGTTGCGCGGGTTTGGCTTTTGTCGCCTTTGTTCCCCGCTTTGAGGAAGGCTTGGCTGGCTTCTGCGTGGGTGAATCAACCGGCGCGTTAATCATCTGGGCCGTCGCTTCGCCTCCTTCCTTGACCACTGCTGTCGTCTTATCTGGCTCAAATATTTCTAACACCGATTGAAGACTGGACCGCTGCGCTTGAATAGCGGCTAATTGAGCCAGCAGCTTAGCGGCCTGCGCCTCTAAGTCTGAGTCAACCGCTAAGAGTTTTGAGAGGACAGGATCGGACATCTGGTCACCTATTAAAAAAACCTTAAAAGAACCACAGTTCTTGAAAGCAAGCCTAGCAGCGATTGTTCAAAAGAGACGATCAGGCCCCCTCATTAGGGCAAGATATCGGAATTTCCACCTTACTCTCTCCCCTCTTCATAAAGTTGTCAGTAGAGCGGGCTGCAACTCCTGCCCGGGTTTTCATTAGTTACCGAAGCAAAGACCCTGATCTGGGCTTAGCTCAGCAGTTTTATCGGCATTTGCAAGCCGCTGGCCATAACGTTTTTATGGCTGGAGCTAGCATTCGCATGGGGGACGATTGGCCAAAGCGAGTAGATGAGGCGCTAGAGAGCTGTGACTATTTTGTGTTGCTGATGTCATCACAGTCCGCTGCCAGTGAGATGGTGATCGAGGAGGTGCGAAGAGCTAAATTTCTGCATGATACCCGCCTGGATCATCATCCTGTCTTGTTGCCTATTCGGGTGAACCTGCCGATGGATGCGCCGCTGAACTATGATTTGCGGGGGTGTCTGCAGCGGATTCAGTAAGGGATTTGGGAGTCACCTGCGGATACGGCTAGGTTGCTGCAGGAAATCCTCAGTTTGATCGCGGCGGGTAAGGGCCAACCATCACCGGAAATTTCGGCAGATGCTGAGTTGCCAGATACCTTACCCCATTCCCCAATTTTTGAAAGCTCTCTGCTTAGGAGGTGGGCGTATCCTCTTCATCCCTTGCCGCCTGCATGTCCTGCCGGATTGCTTCTTGGACAAAACCCATAATCAAGCCGATTGCAGCACCCGCAATTGAGTAATGAAGATGGGATTTTGGGTTGCGATCGCCGCTATTTATTTCCGCCACAGCCAATCCCATCACTGCACCGAGACCGCAAGTAACCAGACCGCAAAATAAAACGCTTCGCATATTCATAGGTTCTTTCCGACATAAATACGTGCAAAAAATATTCAGATAGCAGGCTGACTAATCTCATCACCTCCCCAACGAGCAATACGTTGGTTGCTTGGGAAATATGCACTGGGAAAGTGCTAAGCAATCGTTAGAGAGAGCGTTAACGGCATAAGCAACCCCGTGACATCTTGCCGCCTCCTCAGTCCGACAGTTGCATGGTATCGAGCTGAGGGGTAAGTCTACATCGGATAATTGTCATTTTTGGAGGCTACCCCAACGTTCTAGGTCGGCGCAAACCCGGAAAGGTTCTGTGGGGTTGACTCCATTCTCCAGAACCATGCCTCCGGGAAAGTCAGCGTAGCTCCCCTGGTCAGTCCCCACCATCCAAGAATCGCACCCTAACCCAGCCCCCCGCCTAGAACCTCGCCCCTGGAGGTCATGCCTGAAAGTTCCAGGCCACCAGGGTTTCAGTAGGGAGAGGGGAGATGCGGAGCCGTCGCTAGCGAAGGTTGAGAGAGTATTTGTAAATCATTGTTTACAAATCCGGAAGCCAATATTCATAAGGTTTTCAGTCTATGAAGAGATTTTTTTATCAGAATCATCTCTAATTGCTTGGATTCTTAGCTAGTTAAGCATTTTCAGCTTTGTTAATTTCCGTTTACAAACACACTCTGACTGAAGCGAGATCACTACTGACCAGGACAGGAACTCTAGGAGGTTTCTACCTATCTTGTACCAGGCTGGGGCCTTTCTAGTACAAGATAGGTAGAAACAGTTCTATGGCGATAGTGAAAAGATTCTCAATAACCTTGCCAGATGCAGTAAACGCTGACCTGGAGCGCTGGGCGTCTATTAAAGGGCAGCCCAAGGCCGGGATAGCGGCATACCTGATAGAGCGGGGTGTGGAAAACGCCAAAGATAAAGGCGAATTACCTCGTCAGTCGTCAGAATCCGAAACCGTGCAAGAAGATGAAAGCAATGTCAAACCCGATAACTGGTCTTCCCGCGATAAGGAGATTTGAGCCATGACACAATCCAAGCCTCGACTTATAGCCAAAGACCTAGAAAAGGTTCAAGTTGCTTTTCCTGACTATCAAATGGAATTAGCGGGAGGAAAAATCATTGTCATGAGCCCATGCGGGATCGAGCCTGACGAGGTGGCGTTGGAGATAGGGGCGCAGCTGCGCAACTGGGTAAAACCTCGCAGGCTAGGCAGGGTTACAGGGTCATCCGGAGGATACAAACCAGTGACAGCCAGCAATCCAGACGGAGATGTAAGTGCTCCTAATGTGGTCTTTATCCGAGCCGACCGCATGATTCACACTACCCAAGATTATGCTGAGCTAGCACCAGATCTAATGTTTGAAGTGAAGTCTAAGACCAGCACGCTTGAAGAGCTGCGAGAAAAAAATCATCAGTTCTTAGTCCGTGGAACCCAGGTAGGTGTATTGGTTGATCCTAGGACTTCAACCCTGGAAGTCTATCGGGAAGATCAAGACAAAATCATCCTAACTGATGGCGACATCCTAACCTTGCCAGACCTTTTACCCGGATGGAGAATGGAAGTTTCCAGCATCTGGGCTCCAGATTTTGAAGACAAACCAGATGGACAGTAGCCGGTTCAGCCGGAACCAAACCCTCTCAATACTCGCTACAAGTTGATCAAGTCCGGTGATAGGAATGGAGGAGCTTCTATGACCCAAGCCAAACCTAGACCAAGGGCGGAAACAATTAGCCGATATTTCATGTCTTGGCCAAAATTCAAAAAGCTTCTTGAAGCTTTTGACGATTCTCCAGGATACCGACTGAGCTATTTCCAAGGAGAAGCAGAAATATTGACCGTCTTACCAGAGCATGGAAGGATCGCCGAGATACTAACCTTCCTTTTAAGCATATGGAGATCGATCATGGTATTGACTTTACGCCAAGCGGCGACTCCACAATCCAAAAAGAGGGTCAAGCTAGCGCTCAAGCGGACAAGTCCTATTGGTTTAACGATAGGAATCCAACAGAAACCCAGGCGCCAGACTTAACGGTTGAAGTCGTTATTGCAGGTGAAGGGGTAACTAAGCTTAAGCGATACAGAGCTTTAGGCGTCTCTGAGGTGTGGTTCTGGCAAAACGGGCAAATTCATATTTACAACCCTATCACAAGCATAGAAGCCGAAATCAACGAAAGCCAATTCGTGAAAGGCGATGACCTGTCCCTTCTGGCTCGATGCGCAGAGTCGAAGACGATGATGACAGCTATCAAGTGCTTTCGACAGGGAGGATACTAAGCGGCGATGCCTGTGACCTTGGCGAGATCGACCACTCCAGCAGTGCCTACTTAGGAAAGGTCAATAAATTACTATCGCAATCCCAGGGATGGCCCGATAATTCCATTGCGGCAATAAATCATCAAATACGATCTTTAAGTTGCGTTTTCTCCATCATCTTCGAGGTCCTCTACAGCAGTGCTAAGCTCCATTTCTAGCTGTTCAACCGTAGGAAGCTTATTTTGGATATTGGGAGGAAGCTTGGACTGAAGCTGATAGGTTGAGACGCCGATGGGTTGCTGGCTTCCCTGAAGCGCATATTCTACTGTTGTTTTATCTTTTGTCTTACAGAGAATAATGCCGATCGTGGGGTCATCACGATCGCTTCGTAGTAAGTTATCGACAGCGGCCACATAGAAGCTCATCTGCCCTGAGTGCTGCGGCTCGAATTCACCCATTTTGAGGTCAATGACCACATAGCAGTGGAGTTGGACATGGTAAAAAAGCAGGTCAAGCCGA
>JAKSDM010000901.1 GCA_022360135.1 Pseudanabaenales cyanobacterium
AACCGTTTCGATTTGCCGCCAGGCTTCGTCGCCAGTGAAGACATTACTGTAGCGGCTACGATACATCTCTGGCGTCAGGGCCGACTGCATCAGGGTCTGAATTTCCTCAGCCCTGGGCCAGATATCTTTCAAATAGACGGGTTTGCCGGTTGGATCTTGGCCGAGGGGATCTTGGCGGAGGTCAATCGCCAGGTTGCCCGCGATCGCATAGGCCACCACCAACGGCGGCGAGGCCAGATAATTACCCTTGGTATAGGGACTGACCCGGCCTTCGAAGTTGCGGTTGCCCGACAGGACAGCGCAGGTAACCAGATCGGCTTCCTCAATGGCCTGGACAATGGGGACGGGTAAGGGGCCAGAGTTGCCGATACAAGTGGTGCAGCCATAGCCGACCAGGTTAAAGCCCAGAGCGTCCAAATCCGCCTGCAGGCCAGATTTTTCCAGATAATCTGAGACCACTTGACTGCCGGGCGCCAGGGAGGTCTTGACCCACGGCTTCACGGTCAATCCCTGCGCCCTCGCTTTCCGGGCCACCAGCCCCGCCGCTAGCATCACAGAGGGGTTAGAGGTATTGGTACAGCTGGTGATCGCGGCGATCACCACGGCTCCATCCATTAGCTCGTAAGCGCGATCGGCGACCTGGACTGAGCGCTTCTGATCAAAAGGAAGACCGCTAAAGTGAGGAAAATCTTGCTGTTTGAACTGAGATGCTGCTTGCGTAAGCAGCACCCGGTCTTGGGGGCGCTTGGGGCCAGCCAGAGACGGCTCAACCGTAGAAAGTTCCAGCTGCAGACTGTCCGTGAAGATTGGGTCTGGACTATCGGGATAGCGCCAGAGTCCCTGCTCTTTAGCATAGGCTTCCACCAGGGCGATCCGGTCTGGGTCTCGTCCGGTAAAGCGGAGATAGGCAAGGGTTTCCTGATCGATCGGGAAGAAGCCGCAGGTGGCGCCGTACTCGGGAGCCATGTTGCTGATGGTGGCGCGATCGGCCAGAGTCAAGTGATCTAGGCCGTCGCCATAGAACTCTACAAACTTGCCCACAACTCCCTTCCGCCGCAGCATTTGGGTGACTGTCAGCACCAGGTCTGTGGCCGTGGAGCCCTCTGGCAGTCGCCCCGTCAACTTAAAGCCCACCACTTCCGGAATCACCATCGAAATCGGCTGGCCCAGCATCGCGGCTTCCGCCTCAATGCCGCCAACCCCCCAACCCAGCACCGAAAGACCGTTGATCATGGTGGTGTGGCTATCAGTCCCGACTAGAGTGTCTGGATAGGCCGCCGTCACGCCGTCTTCCTCCTGGGTCCAGACGACTTGGGCCAGGTATTCCAAATTTACCTGGTGACAGATGCCCGTACCGGGCGGCACGACGCGAAAGTTATCAAAGGCTTGCTGCCCCCAGCGCAAAAAAGCGTAGCGTTCATAATTGCGCTGGAACTCG
>JAKSDM010000287.1 GCA_022360135.1 Pseudanabaenales cyanobacterium
CCTGTAAAAAGTAAGGTTGGCAAAGCCTTGTAAGCTAGATATAAGTAGTGTCTTGAGTACTGAGTACGAGAGACGCTGGATTGCTCATTAGGATGCCGGAGGCTTGGGGAGGGACTGCGGATGGCTGAGGAGTCGAGAATGGCTGAAGAGGCGAACATAACGGAAGGAACTCAGAGTTCTCAAGCAACCCGCAGGGAGGGAGCTGAGGATTCCTCTGCGGCTGCGGCGACGACGGGCTCAACCCTGAAACAGAAGATGATCAGGTCTCAAAGTCGAACTGGGACAATTTCTGAGGCGTTGGGAAGACGTAATTTTTTGTTTGCTTTGGTCTGGATCGCCATCATTGCATTAGGGGTGATTGGAGAACAAATCAAGACCCGTTGGGAGTACGCCTCTGTAGAAGGTAAAAACAAGAAGACCCAGGATCTTAATACCAGTGAGCAGACGGAGGAGATGACGGCCAGTGGTCTTAAGTACGTGGACATTAAGATTGGGGCTGGCGAGAGGCCGCTGGCCGGGGATCTTTGCCTGGTCCAGTACACCCTCACCCTTGAGGATGGGACTCAGGTGATCTCCAGTCGGGATAGGGGCCAAAAGGCCCTTGCCTTTCAACTGGGCGCCAGCGCAGCGCGGCCGGATGTGATTCCGCTTGGTCTGGATGAGGGCATCAGCACCATGCGGCAAGGCGGCAAGCGTCGCTTGATTATCCCGCCCGACTTGGGCTTTGGAGACAGACCAAGGTTTTTTTCAAGCATCACAGTGGAGCCAAACTCAACCCTGATCTATGAGGTCGAGTTGGTGAAGACTAGCATCGCACCCAGTTAGGGAGGTGTGTATATAGCGATTCTCGCTTGAGTTGACCACATCTCGGCAAGACAGGGTGTGGGGTGTAGGGTGTGGGGTGTAGTCAATGCAATTGAAAACCGCTATCCATGGCATATCGACATCAGGGCGCACAGCTGTGCGCCCTGACAGTAGGCATTTCTAGCCATGGGACATGATTTAACGGCAGATCCCTTAAGGGGTAAAACGATGAAAAAGTCAGATAATTGGCGCACAAAATCTAAGCCGATCGCTCCCGGTAGTGTCTATCCTGCTAAGGAATACTGCAGCCATTGCGGCTTGTGCGACACCTATTACATTGCCCATGTTAAGCAGGCGTGTGCTTTTTTGGGCGATGGTATGGCCAAGGTAGAAAAACTAGAGCCGATTGTGCATGGTCGAAAGCGGGGGGGAGAGTTTGAAAGTCGATTTGGCGTTTACCAAGCAATGTGCTACGCCAAAGTGAAAGCGCCCATCAAGGGGGCCCAATGGACGGGGCTAGTGACGTCGCTGGCGATCGCGATGCTAGAAAGCGATCGGGTTGATGGCGTAATCTGCGTGCAGAACGATCCTGAGGATCGATTTCAGCCTAAGCCGGTAATCGCTACCACCGTCGATGATATTTTGCGGGCTAAAGGGGTGAAACCGACCCTTTCTCCTAATCTGAATGTTCTGGCACTGTTAGAATCGAGCGGTTTAAAGCGAATTTTGTTCTGCGGTGTTGGCTGTCAAGTTCAAGCCTTGCGTTCGGTTGAATCGCATCTAAATCTGGACGCATTGTATGTGCTTGGCACTCACTGTGTCGATAACGGCAAACGCCAGGGTCTGGAAAAGTTTCTGAATACGGCGAGTGAGAATCCGGACACCGTCTTACACTACGAGTTCATGCAAGACTATCAAATCCATTTCAAACATTTAGACGGCCATACCGAAAAAGTTCCCTATTTCTCCTTACCGGCCAAAGACCTCAATGATGTCATCGCCCCCTCCTGCTACAGCTGTTTTGACTATATGAACGGTTTAGCCGACCTTGTCGTAGGTTATATGGGGGTCCCCTACGGTAATGTAGCGATGACTCAGCATTACCAACAGGTGACCATCCGCAATCCAAAGGGTCAGGCGATGTTTGACCAGCTCAAACCCAAATTATCTATCAGGCCGACAGAAAGGACCGGCAACTGCACAAACTTTGTGATGCAGACAGTTTTGCAGGAAGAACGATCAACAAACGCTACCCTGCCTAAGTTTTTAGGCAAGATCTTAGCTTTTGTGTTGACTCAGTTAGGTCCCCGAGGGTTGGAATTCGCCAAGTACTCGATTGATTACCACACCATTAGAAACTATCTCTATGTCAAACGAAATTGGCAAAAAAAGGCCGATCGCCATATCCCTGGCTATTCCAAATCCATCGTCGATGAATATGACAAGGACGGAAAAATCTCTGACCTGATTAACTGAAGTCAGCAGTCAGAGTTCTAAAGTTGGAATTCTGATTTTTTGTCCAGCCAGAACATTTTGGCTTATAGCAGTTCTCAATTGCATTGACTACACCCTACACCCTATACCCCGCCTTCACGAGATGTGTTCAACCCACCAAGTGAGAACTGTTCAAGCGACAACTCGAAGCCGCTAAATTTACTAATTACATAAATTAATTAGGACAACGGTAACGTCTGCAGGATATCTTGAGGGGGAGACAGCACCCGTCTGAATGCGATGAACATCAATATAATCAATGGCTTGCAAGCAGCGCTGATGGATTCTTTTCAGGGCTGGCTGGCTGTCCACCCTATTATCGGGTGGCTGGCCGCCCATCCGTTATCAGCCCTCGGGCTGCTCCTTTTCTTCCTGTTTGTGTTTTGGGGACTCCTCAGCGCGATCGCCCGATTGACTGAGGATCTCTGGCTATTTATCGTCCGATTGCCGTTGAGGTTTGTGCGATGGCTGTTTGGCCTAATCGCTAAGGGGCTGAAGACGCCCTCTGCTCGGGGAAATAATGGGCGCGCCTCTAGTAAGGCTAACCCCGATCGACTGAATCAAATCCTGACTCGCTTGGAAGCGATTCATAAAGAACAGGATGAGTTGATGCAGGAATTAAGTAAGCTGCTGGCAAAGGAGAAAGCGTTCGTAGGTAGAGCGATCGCTAACAGATTGAACGATTTTTGATTTTTGAAGAACCCAAGGCCGGGAGAAACTCGATTTAGTTGGATGAGTAACCGCCCGGGGAGCAAGGGAAGCAGCCAGTTCATCAGTTTCTATAGCCGGTTTTCATTCGCATTGACTACACCCTACACCCTACACCCTATACCCTGCCTTCACTGAGATGTATTCAAAACAAGCGAGAATTTCTATATAAATCCGCCCTGAAAGCATTCAGGGCGGTTGACTGGTAGGTGCAAGCTTCTAATTATCAGTTACAGCTTAGGTGGTCATTGGTCCCTGTTTCCTATTACCGGCGAGCAATTCTTTCAGTCTTAACTGATAGCCAGTAAACGTTTCTCTCTTCCGTTATTCTGAAGTATTTCATTGAACCTTACCATTACCCTCATAGGGTACTTTTAGCCTCAATCGGTCAAATGAGTA
>JAKSDM010001250.1 GCA_022360135.1 Pseudanabaenales cyanobacterium
AGAGCAATATTGATCATGTTATTTTGTAGGCCAAACACCTTGCCTCGCATATCTTCAGGCGTTTTTTCCTGAATGGTGGTTTGCATTGGAATGCCGACGATGGCGGCGCAAAACCCGAGCAGCGCAATTAGGCAAAGGCTAGGCCAGAGGTGGGTGTCGGCGAACGATAATGCCGCCAAAGTTACAGTCATGCCTAAAGAACCGCAGAGGCTCAGGTTTCTGTGGGAAAATCGCTGTCCAAACTGACCTACCAGGGCAGCGCCTACCGCCATTCCAATCCCGCCTGCCGCCAAAAGAAAGCCAAACTGGGAGGATTTGAGATTGGGAATAAGCTCAGCCAACCGAACCGCTAACACGGCTAGAGCTGCAAAAACCGAGAATAGCAACACTAGCTGAATCAAGGCGCTGCGAACCTGGTTTTGCTGACCTAAATACTGCAGCCCCTCACGAATATCCGGCCAGATGCGGACTTCTGCTTGAGAGGCGGTAATCGCCTGCTCACGGGTATTCAGCAGCAGTAGAACGGCGCTGGCGAGTCCATAGCTGAAACCTACCAACACAGACTTACCGATCCCAGACCCACCATCTAAAGGCGCCAGTAGCTTATCTACGATCGTCAGTAACGGCTCCCCCAGTGCAAAACCAATGATCAAGGACCCCATCATGGTAGTCGTGTAAAGAGAATTCGCTGACAGTAGGTCAGGTTTTTCTACAATCATTGGGATTGTGGCCTGTTCCGCTGGGGCGAAGAACTGAGTCAGGGTAGAGACCAAGAATGTAACCAGCAAGAGACTATAAAAGCTCCAAGGAATTCCCATGAAGGCTCCCCAGTCTTTGGCCAACCATAGCAACAAGGGCAGCAGCAGCACGAGTCCGCCTCGCAGCAGGTTGGTCAGCACCAACACCAGCTTCTTGGGCCAACGATCGACAAATACCCCCGCGATGGAACCGAACAGTACAGCTGGAATGGTGAACGCAATCATGATAATAGACACCCAGCCACTAATGGTTTGTTCAGGGGTTTCAAATTGACTGGCGATAATGGCGATCATCAAGATTAAATAAACCTTATCGGCCAGTTGTGAGAATACCTGGCCACTCCAAAGG
>JAKSDM010001823.1 GCA_022360135.1 Pseudanabaenales cyanobacterium
CGGCGGCAATCTCATCCAGTTTGTTTTGAGTCTTCTGGGTTAATTCAGTTTCGGTGAACACCTGTTCAGTCCCGGCTTCCATATCAGCAGTCAGAACTTTCACCTCGGCTTCGATCTCTGCCGCCAGGGGCTCAGTGGCTGCGGTTGTCTCAGCTAACTGTTGACTCAAGGAGCGCACTGCCTCAGCCACAGAAAGCGCGGATACTTGGCTGCCTTCTCCCGCCCGCCCTGCCGTAATGGCTACATTCATGACTTGCTGGTTCATTTGTATGGCCAGATCATTGATTAGGGTTAGGGCCTGGGCAATGTTGTGAGCGGACAGCCCCAAATGTTTGCTCTTGGCGGCGGCGGCCATCACCGTTTCCTGAAGGATGGAAATGTTATCTATGGTCTGACTGATGAGTTCATGCCCAACTTGTACAGTCTGATCGGTTTGCTGAATTTGCAACTCTGCTTGATGGGCCGTGGTGACCATTTCTTGGGCAGACTCAGTCACGATTTGGATGTGTGCGATCGCCGCTGCAACCGTTTCAGTCTGGCGCCGAGCTTCGTCTGAGAGGTCTTCGAGGGCGGCTTCACTGTCTTTGAGCAAGGCTGAAACTTGCTGCTGGATTTCTGCTTCTAAGGACATTTGGTTGACCCGTCCGATCAGATTAGCATTATCGAGGGCATACCCCACCTGCACGGCGATTTGGGTGAACCAATCAATTTCCAGTGGTTTCCAAACCCGAGGTCCGGAGCATTGATGCGCTACCAATAGGCCCAGCAGCTTGCCTTCATGCAGAACCGGCGCGACCAAATTGGCCTTGACGGCTAGGATTTCCAATTGGTCAATATAGCACTGGGTCATGCCGCCCTCATAGATATTATTCAGAGCGCGAACGCGACCGTTCTCGAACTTTTCGATATATCTGGCTTCAAAACAGGGGTCCTCGATGGTGATGCCAAAAGCTTTGGGCCAGATGGAGCCCACTGATTCGGCAATCACAATGCCCTTTGATTCCCGATCAACGCTGTAGACCAGCACCCGATCACAGGTCAGGACGCGGCGAACTTCTTCAACCGCAGAATTAAGTACATCTTCTCGACTGAGAGAGGCGTGAATTTGCCGGGTTGCATCGGTGAAGAACGCCTTCCACTGGACTTCGAGGGCGGCGTCTTCGACCATTTGATTGACCCGTCCCACCAACTTAGCATTATCGAGGGCGTATCCCACCTGCACGGCGATTTGGGTGAACCAACCAATTTCCAGCGATTTCCAAACCCGAGATTCGGAGCACTGGTGCGCTACCATGATGCCCAACAGTTTGCCTTCATGCAGAACGGGCGCGACCAAATTGGCCTTGACGGCGAGAACTTCCAGCTGGTCAATGTAGCACTGGGTCATGCCAGCCTCATAGATATTATTCAGGGCGCGGACGCGACCGTTCTCGTACGTTTTGATATACCTGGCTTCAAAACAGGGGTCTTCGATGGTGCGCCCTAACGCTTTGGGCCAGTCGGGACCCACCGATTCAGCAATCACAATCCCCTTTGATTCCCGATCAACGCTATAGATCAGCACCCGGTCACAGGCCAGGACGCGGCGAGCTTCTTCAACTGCAGACTTGAGCACATCCTCTCGGCTGAGCGAGGCATGAATTTGCCGAGTTGCGTCCGTAAAAAACGCCTTCCACTCAATTTCATGTTCGGCTTCCTTTTGGAGTGTGTTTTTTTCGGCTAAGAGCTTAGCGGTGTTCAGGGCAAACCCCACTTGGGTCGATAACTGGGCGAACCAGCGAATTTCAAACGCCTGCCAAGATCGAGGCCCAGAACACTGATGAGCGATCAAGAGTCCGAACACTTCTCCCTGTTTCAGGATGGGGGCGATTAATTGAGCCTTGACGGCGCAGGCTTCTAGTTGCTCAATGTAAGACTGACCTAGCTCGGCTGCATAGATGTCTTCAAGGGCTTTGACCTGACCCAGCCGGTAGGCTTCATCCGGCTGGGCTCCAAAGTAGGGATCTTTGATCGGCATTTTCAAGGTTTTGGGCCAGCCAGCCACAACGGACTCAGTGATAACAACTCCGCCTACGTTTGGGTCAAGCGCACAGACAATCACCCGGTCAACGGCAATCATTTTACGGCAGGCTTCGACGGCGGCTTTTAGGATATCGTTCTCAGTTAAGGATTCATAAATGTGATGGATCTCCTCCCTAAACGCCTGGGCTATCTTAGCTTCGGAGGTTGTTTGGATTTGGAAGTTAGCGTTATCGAGGGCAATGCCCACTTGGTCAGTCGCCTGGGTGAAGAAATCAATTTCAAATTGTCGCCAAACCCGGGGCCTAGAGCACTGGTGAGCAATCAAAAGGCCAAATAGATGATCGCCATTCAAAATAGGCGCCGCCAAATTAGCCCTGACGGCGAACGCTTCTAGTTGGCTGATGTGACAGGGGGTGAGTCCGGCTGCATAGATGTCTTCGGTGGCCTTGACCCGACCTCGTCGGTAAGCCTCGATATATTGGCTGCTAAAACAGGGGTCGGCGATTTTTGCTCTCAAAGCTTTAGGCCAGTTCGGGGCAACGGATTCGGCAAGCACGGTTCCCACACCCTCCTGATCGAAGACATAGACAATCAGACGGTCTGAGTTAATTGCTTTGCGAACTTCCTCCACCGCAGCTTTGAGGATATCGGCTTGATTGGCTCCTCGGCGAATGGCGTAAATCGCTTCTTTAAACTGTTGCTCTACCTCTGTTCGGGTCTGTCTAGCCGCTTCGGCATTGACGGCGGTGGCGACGGTCATGGCTGAACGCAGGGTCCGGTTTGTCCAAACGGCGGCGATCGCGCCCGAAAGTAGCGCCGTTGCGCCAGTCCCCAGCAATAGAATAGCCAATCGCTCCTTCTGTTGAGTCAATGTGGTTGCAGCGAGTTGCGTCGCGCCTGCTCGTTTGGCTGCCGTAATCTGCTGCTCAATCGATTGGTCGCCAAAGTAGTAGAGGGCGGACCCGACCGCTAATATTGGCAACATGCCAATCGCGATCGCCAAAGCCGCCACTTTGTTTTTGAAAGCTTGGAAGCTTGAGGACCGATAAAGACTTTGCTCAGGGGTTGGGGGAATGGAACTTAAGCTAGAAAGTTCAGCCATAAAAAACCTCAAAAATATCTGAGTTAGAAATGTCGATAGCGACCGCCATGGGATTGCCAAAGAGTCTTATAAGGGTCAACGGATACGAACAAATCCAGCCCTGGCGATCGCTGCTTGCCCCTGGTCCGTTAGCAGAAATTCTGCATAGGCATTGCCGGCCTGTTCCTCAATCCGGCCATTCTGCTTAACCACCACATACAGATAGCGGGTCAGTGGGTACTGGCCGGTTCGAAAGGTTTCAGTATTGACTTGATTACGCTGATTGGGGCATTGCTCAGGGGTAACAATAGGTTCCTGATAAGGCGCAATAAACTCACCCGGTTTGCGAGCTAGCGGTAATGGCCTGATGGAGCATTGAGGGGTTACCGTTGGCGCAGACGCATAGTAGATCCCGCCGGGTGTATCGGCTAACCGACGCAGTGCTTGAGTGGTGGTGGGAATGAATTCAACCGTCTCCCCAAATGCCTGATCTGTCAGGATGTTTTCCATAAAGAAATCAACGGCGCCATCAACCTCCATTGGTCGAGAATAGGCAGTGATGTCTAGATCGGGACCGCCAACCGCTTGCCAGTTAGTCATCTCACCGCTGTAGATTCCTCGCAGTTGATCTAGGGTCAACCCTGGAATATCCAAATTGGGATTGACCGCTACGATAATGCCATCAATCGCGATCGGAATTTGCTTGAGCTTAAAGCCGCGTTGCTCAGCTCGACGATATTCCTGGTCTGATAGAGGGCGGGCGGATTGAGCCAAGGTTAATTGATCATCTAGTAACATTTGGATGCCTATATCAGAGCCAGCAGGTCCCTGAATCGGGTCAACATAGCGCAGTTGAAATTCAAGTCGCTCGGCTTGAATGGCTGAGTCGATCTGCAGCCGAATAGGCGCCCAAGCCGTACTGCCGCCATAGCTGAAAAGCCCAGAGGGAACGTTGCTTACCTGAGCAAAAGTCTCGGGGGGATAAAACGGCTCAGACTGAGTGGACTGAGCTGTTGATCGGTGAATGAACCACCAAACGCCGCCGCCCAATAAACCCACTGTCCAGATAAGAGAGACACCAATCAATAGGGGACCTCCGATCAAAGCCAGGAAACTGACCTGTTCTCTTTGTGGTTTGCTCATTCTGCTTTTCTCCAGTGCAATCTCTTCAGGATTAGTCGCCGCCAGGGCAGCTGCAATCTCGGCTAAAAATTCAGTGGCCCCCATTTCCCAAACGACCTGCGCCAAGTCGAACCCCAATTCGGTGATGACTATGGAATTGGTAGATGTTGTCGTAAAACGGCCAGAACCTTCTCCGCCTCGATCGGCTTAGCAATAAAGGCGGTTGTCCCGGCTAATTTTGCTCGCACCCGGTCGACAAGGCGGTCGTTACTAGTGACAATCACCACAGGCGTATTTTTAAGGGCAGAAACACGGCGGATTTGGGCGCAGACTTCATAGCCGTTTGTCTGCGGCATGAGCAAATCCAAGAAGATGAGATTAGGGGTGTGCTTTAGCAGCATCAGTAGAGCTTGCACAGGATCTCGAATATTAAGGAACTGGCACCCCGCCCGAGTGAGAATTTGACTCATCATCAGCGCGTCAAATTGGCTGTCTTCGATGTAGGCCACTAAGGGATCCGTCGATTGAGCTTGGATCGGGCCTGCAAAAGTTGCAACAGGGACTGTCTGAGAGTGAGCGGCGGCAGATGAATTAGGGGCAAAGCAGAGATCCTGAACCTCGCTCATGCCTATCACCCCCTGACGAATGTAGGGTAGGATGGATTGGAGCAGGTGAAAGGCGGGATGTTTCAACTTGACTGCTAGATCTCGTAAAGTCAGATTGCCATCTAATTGAGTGGTCAGGTTCTGGTAGATAATCGTTGAAGTCTGTCGTTGTAATTCCTTTGCATCCCAAATGATGGGAGCTAAGTTTGGGGAGTAATCTTCCAGTCCTGCCTGTCGCCAGACATTCCAAGCTTGGCTTGCTTGCTGCAAAATTGGGTCGGTTTGAATCAGCGCCAGTGTTGGATCAATCGGGTCTTGAGGAAACCACTTAGAGGTCAGCTCTAGAGCTGAATGATCGCGGAGTTTTTCCCACTGAATGATATCAAACAGGATTTCCACCAGGTTGCCGATAACAGCAGCCCTCATTTGCTGCCACGAGACTTTTCTCTGCTTCACCAATTCTGCTAAGGAGTGGTATCCCCAAAGTTGGTAATCATTTAACTTTTGCTGAAGAATAGGATCGATCGCTAATTGTGGACAGAGTTGGGACAGTTGCCGACGCCAACGGCAAATTGGATGGGCTTCACTGCTCCCCCAAATCAGATAGCCCATGCGGAAAAACAAACTCCACTGTGGGACTTGGGCTGCTTGAATACTCAAATCTAAGTGACCTGTAACATTTGTTTGGCTGCAAGCCTGAATTTGCCTTTTCAGTTCATCAATGCTTCCTACCTGATAACTCACCGCCGTTGGCTCTATTAAGCTAATGGATAACTGAGTCAGCATTGTCCGAAAATCTGTATCTTTTTTAAGGGAACTCATATTAAATCTCTGGTTAAATGTTTATGTTGAAATTCCCTAATCTTCTTAATTTAAAGGAGAGAGGAGATGGTATTTGTTATAAATAGTCAGGCGAACAATATTGATTTCTTATCGCAACTTGCATGGTGCCAAGCAATTTTGATGATCAATCCTCTATTTGAAACTTTGAACCTCTATTTGAAACTTCGAACCCTCGAATGTCAGATAATTGGCTAGACAAAGTTATCAACCTATCCAGGTTATAAGTTCCATTTTTTGGTTTTCAACTCTAACAAATTAGCAAAATACTGACACACAAGAATTTTGGCTAAAGCTTGGGATGAGAAAAGCTGAGAATGATGAGGCAGTCTATTAGCTTCTTACTCGTTTCTTTTCTTACTCACTTCTTTTAGGTAGATTCTAGAGCGCCCTGTTGATGAAAATAGACAACCCTTATTTCCTAAGATCTGTAAAGGAAGCGAGATGATAGAGATCTGATTTTTACATCATAATTATATTAGATTTTATATTGGATTTTATATTGGATTTTTTGAAATTACTTGGGTTTTATTAAGTTATACAGTGTCTGATAACAGCAGATTGTTCCCCTGCTCCAATCGGCAAGGGCTGATACAATACAGAAATGATTTTTTTGGCAAGCTATAAAGTGTGTGGACCTGATCTGTAATTGATCGGTATAAGTTGCCTATTTAAGCATTACACTCGCCATGCTAATTGCGTTTAAAGTGTGTACAAAAAAGTGTTTTATGAATGACGTATTGCAATGCATATGTTTACAATAGACTGCGATACGGCAATATCTTAATCTAAGATTTTTAATCAGCTGATCTTTGCAAAAAGTTTAGGTAGATTTTGCTAA
>JAKSDM010000716.1 GCA_022360135.1 Pseudanabaenales cyanobacterium
AGTCACCGTTGGGCAAGCCTACCAGGCCTACGAGGTTTACCAGAAACTGGAGCCATCGGCGCGTAAATTGTGGCGAGTCTGGAACTGGGCCCAGTGGCTCTTGAATCCAGCGGCGGCGGTGGCGAAACAGGCCAGTCAGCGCTATAGCGACCAGGCCAATCAGCAACTGTTGGTGAATTTGAGCCAGCTGCTGCGAGAAGCGGCGCTGCGAAATTTATGTCAGCAGGCGATCGGGCTCTATGGCGGTAGTGCGCCGCCGCTGGCGGATCTGTCCTCGCCGACCCCGACCCTGCCTCAGGCGAAGACTCAAACCCTGCAAGACATTCTGGCTCAAGCGGAGCCCGCCGAAGCAGTCGAGCAAAAACCGCTCAACATTCTGCTGGCGGGACGTACTGGCGCTGGCAAAAGCAGTCTGATTAACACCCTGTTTGAGGCCGAACTGGCTGTGGTCGACGTGTTGCCCAGCACCGATCAGATTCAGCCTTACCAATGGCGCGCCCCTATCGGCGAGAAGTTGACCCTTTGGGATACGCCGGGGTATGAACAAGTGAATCGGACCGAGCTGCGGCAACAGGTGTTGGACTACGCCGCCACTGCCGATCTGCTGTTATTAGTCGCCCCGGCGCTCGATCCGGCCCTACAAATGGATGTGGATTTTCTTAAAGATATCAAAGCGGCGGTGTCGGATCTGTCTGCGATTGCGGTCGTCACCCAAGTGGATCGGCTCCGTCCCCTGCGGGAGTGGGCGCCGCCCTACAACTGGCGATCGGGCGATCGGGCGAAGGAAATCGCCATCCGGGAAGCCAGCGAGTATCGGGCTCAGCAGCTGGGTGACTGGTGTAATCAGGTGCTGCCCGTTGTCACTGGCGATCCCAAGACAGGTCGAGCGGCTTGGGGCGTGGAGACGCTATCGTTGGCCTTGATGGATGCGATCGCACCGGCTAAGCAACTCCGGCTGGGGCGGTTTTTGCGCGATCGGGAAGCCCGTGCGATCGCCGCCGCCAACATCATCGATCACTACACCTTTCAGATGGCGACCACTCAGGGACTGGCGACCCTGCTTAAAAGTCCCGTTCTGCAATTCATATCCACCCTGACAACGGGCGCACCCACCCTGGCCTATCTGCTGGCGGAGAAAATTCCAGTGGAGCAGGCGCCCGTTGTGATTGGCAAGTTGCAGCTGGCCTATGACCTATTCACGCTCTTGAGTGCGGACAAGGCAAACCCGGACAATTTTGATCTGCTAGCCCTCTGGCCGCTCCTGCTAGAAAATCCCGCCTCACCCGACCGCAACGCCTGGGCTTTTGGGCATGCGCTGGTCGAGTACTGGACTCAGAATCTGACGATTGCACAGCTACGGGAGCGGTTTGAACACTATCTG
>JAKSDM010001536.1 GCA_022360135.1 Pseudanabaenales cyanobacterium
GACGGGTAAAGGTACAGGCAGTGAGGCTAGCCCCAAAGAGAATTAACAACGCCAGAAACCACCAAGTCCGATAAACATGATCAAGCCCCACAATCAGCAACAGTTTCCAAGTCAAGAAGCCAAAAAGGGCAGGGGTTTCTGGATAATTTTCCTGGTAGAACGCGAGGGATTGTCCCTGCTCAATCACCGTACCCGTAATACTGAAAATAGCGATAGTCAGCAGGAGCGCGATCGCCAACCGCAAATCAGTTAACAACGGTAGCAATTCTTGGCGAAAATAACGCTGCGGCGCTTTCCACCAATAGGATAGATTAGACAAAAATGAGGTATCTGAAGTCATTAGAAGGTTGCCGACGGAAAGAACCGAAATAGCAAAGAGAACACGCCAAAACCTAGCAATAATGCTCCACTGGCAGGGGTAATCCAGCCAGACCATCGACGCAGCTCCAATAGCTGTTTAATTGAGGCGGTAAAGGCGCCCGCCAGCACCAGCGGGGCGACATAGCCAACGGTGTAAGCCAACAGCAAAGCGCCGCCAAGAATTGGATCGCTGGTTTTAGCAATCCAAGCCAGCAAGGTAGCTAGGACGGGTGTACTGCAGGGAGACGCCACCAATCCGAAGGTCAATCCCAATAGATAAGATTTACTGCCTTGGGGCAAGTCCGTAGCCAGAAAGTCAGTTCCGCCAAAGGACGGTAGCGATAGCGGCAGGGCCTCTAACAGGTTTAACCCCATCAAAATAGCAATTAGACTCACCACAATGGGCAAACCAACCCCAATTTGCCCATAGACCGACCCAAAAATCCCGGCAATCACCCCTAGTCCAGCCAGAGTGGTAGCTAACCCTAAGGCAAACCAAGTGGACTGAGCCGCCGCCTGGAGACGGCTCTTAGACTCATAAGCCCCCATGTACCCAACCGTAATGGGCAGCATTGAGAGCATACAGGGAGTCAAACTGGTCAGCAAACCGGCCAAACAGATAATCCCCACACTGACCACAGATAAGTGGTCAAGCTGATTACCCACCAAACTATTGGCTAATTGACCTAACTGATACAAACGAGTTTGGAGTGTTTCCAACATAGGCAAGCGAATTCAATAAACTGTCTCAGCCTAAGTTAATGCCCTTAAACAATTGTATCGAAGCTTGAAGAATCTCCCACCCCTGACGCCTCTTCCACCCCTTTTGCCGTCACCCCAAAGACGTCTCCCGGCGGCGCGATCGCCGCCGTCTGCTTCTATCGGATGGGCTGGGTTGGAGGGGGACAACATCTGCTTCTCGACTTTCACGGGCAACCCGAATTAATAGAGCCGCTGCTAACAAACTGGCGATGATCGAGTTACCGCCATAGCTAAACAGGGGAAAAGGCAGTCCAGTTGTGGGTAAAGCGCCAGTGGCGACGCCAATGTTGATCAGGGACTGTCCGACCAAAAGTACGGTTGCGCCCACCGCCACCAATCGGTGAACTGGGTTATGGGTTTTGATGGCGACGACCAAAGCCAGTGTTCCATAAGCGGCCAACATCAGTAATAACAATAGGCTGCCGATGAACCCAAACTCTTCGGCGTATACGGCAAAGATGAAATCCGTATGATGAATCGGTAAGTAGGCAAGTTTGCCCTGGGATAGCCCATAGCCGGTTCCCGAAATGCCTCCCGACCCAATCGCCAACAAACTTTGGATCAGTTGGTAGCCAGATTCGCTCGGATCAGCCCAGGGGTTGAGGAAAGAAATAATGCGTTGTCGCTGATAGTCCTTCAGAGTGATGCTCAAAACACCTAGAGCCACGCCACACAGGGCGGTTCCACCGAGATAGAGATAGGGCAATCCAGCGGCTAAGGCGACCAGCCAAAGGGTGATACCGCAAATCGCCGCCGTACTCAGGTTGGGTTGCGCCAAAATAGCCGCTAACACTAGCACAAAAATCCCGACCCATACCAGTCGAGTCCCCCAGGAGAGGCGACTCCATTGACCAAATATGCGCGCTCCCTGCAACACTAGAAATGGCTTAATCCACTCAGAGGGCTGGATTAAAAACGAGCCCAGGGGTAGCCAGCGGGTAGCGCCATTAACTGTAATCCCCACTGCTGGAATCAAGGTGATGGAAATCAATCCCAACAACAGGATAACCACTAAACCGGAGAGCCGTAGAAAGTGCTGGAGAGGAGAATTCACCAGCAAGTTGAAACAGACTAAACCCAGGCAAATCCAGAATAATTGACGCTTGAGATAATACAGTCCGTCGTCGAAATCAGTATAAGCAACGGCATAGGAGGCCGAAAAAAGGATGACTAGACCCGCGAATAACCATAGAAGGGTCAACCAACGGAGCAATCTAGCCTCCAGAGCCCAATCCTTCACAGCGGGATCGAAAAAGGGAATCAGATGACGGATATCCAAGGCAGAACTGGTGCAACTGGGGTAAAGTCAGAAGCCAGTATAGCGGAACTCTTGCGGATAGCTGCGGAATTAGCGACGCGATCGCCGTTATCTTAAACCGGCGCAAATATAGTCAAAGTAAACGCCCATTTCTTTGCCAGCCTCATCTCCCAACAGGGTAATAGTGACTTCCTTCATAGCTTGAATAGCGCTTACAGTAGCGTCGATGGGCACCCCCAAAGAGTGATACGTTTCCTTGAGGCCATTGAGAACACGCTCATCCAGAATCGAAGAATCACCCGCTAGCATGGCATAAGTAGCGTAACGCAGGAAGTAATCCAAATCGCGGACGCAAGCTGCATAGCGCCGAGTGGTGGAAAATTGACCGCCAGGACGAGAGATTTCGACGGAGGAAAAGGACTGGGCCACGGCGGCCTTAACGATCTCGGCGGCCTTAGCATTAATAGTTGTCGCCGCCTGTATCCGCAGTTCACCCATTTGGAAATAGGTCATTAGCGTTGCCAAGGAGGCGCCATCAAGGTACTGACATTGAGCATCAGAAGCGTTAATAACAGATGTAACAGCGTCTTGCATGATTTTTGCTTCCTTAAAAAGGCCTTAACTCTAAATAACAACCTGTCCTAAGCCAGAAGACTTGTCACGTCGTCACACCAGCGCCAGAATACATAATAAGTCTCTGCCGCCGCTACACCTTCCTTAACCCAGAGGAAAGATTTGAGCCGCTTTACGCAGCAACCCATTTTAGGTAATCAAGATTGAATTGAAATCGATTTTAAGTTGACAAAAAACCTGGCCTTAACCCTTCCAATAATCGACTCTACATGCTTAAGAGCAGCCAATCCTAATTAAAAGTGAAGCCAGCTCACAACAATTTTAAAGGCAACGGGCGTCAGATTTAGCCAATAAATTAATTGAACTAAACCCGCCTGAGCGGCGAAAAATTTAGCCAGAACGACTTAATTCTTTAGTAACTCAGACACCTTTCATAAATATTTTCTGGTAATGCGACACCCTTGCCTAGGTCGTTTGTAACATTCCGTAATGCTAGCTGCAAGGCTTTTCAACCTTTTAAGGCGTTGCCCTGCTGGCAGAGTAGGTTGACTGCTGTCTTATCCCGATTGTTCTGCTTGACGTTGATAGCCATCAATCAGGAAAGAAAACTTCAAAGCCAGCAGCCGTCTGAATCATTACCACCCACTCGGCCCAAAAAATTGGCCCAAAAAATCAAAATGATCGCCCCAAAATTCTGCAGTCGTGTTTGTCAAAGATTTGGCCATTCTGCCGCTGACAGCCCGCTCAAAAGGTCAGAGTCATATTTTTGGACTCCATTAAGTATTATTACCTTGGCGTGATATGATGGGCCACAGCTTAACTTAAGCAAGTGAACTATCGAAGCTAGTTTTCTAAACTGTGGACTCGTCAAACGAGTATCTTGAAGATCCATC
>JAKSDM010000449.1 GCA_022360135.1 Pseudanabaenales cyanobacterium
CGGTTATCCTACCTTCCCTTATTCTGACAAAATTGCACCTGCACCTATTCGGGACTATACATTGAAGTCCTTATACAGAAGGGGTTTTAATGAAAAAGCCTCTTGTGGATTAGGGGCTATTTTTGCCATGAAGATTCAGGTTCAAGTTACAGAATTCGTGCGCTGAAGCCCAGGCAGACAAAGGATTGGCCTGGATTTGAATGCCGATTAGCTTAATCTTGCCCAGCCAGAAAGTTCCAGCCCAAGTCAATATCCAGCTCTGATGAAGTAGAAAATGTGCAGTTAAGATATCCATAGGACTGGGAAGAGATAGGAGGCGGTGAAGATGACCACACAGCAGGTTCAGTCTGAGGTTTACGAAGGGCAGTTTGGCGCGTTTACGATTACGGCGGATGATCGCAGGGGGGTAATTATTTATCGGGCAGCCCTGATGGTTGCTGCTTTGTGTTTTGCTGTTGGGAGTGGGTTGGTGTTGCTACGAGGCTCTACCTCCTGGGCAGTGACGTTTTTAACCCCCCTCTTTGCTTGTTTTTGGTTGGCGCTGGGCGTCAGTTTGCTGACAATCCATATTTATTTAAAGCCTCTCCATCAGATGCTGCAAGTCTTTTGGGCAATTGGCGGGATTACTGCCTTGGCGATCGCCGTCAGTGGGGCTGAGCCGTTAGGTCTGATAGTTTACCAACAACCTTTAACTATTCTGGGAATTGGGTTTACCTTTGCCGCCCTGACTGGCCTCTTTTTCAAAGAGGCAGTCTGTTTCAATCGCCTAGAAACAAAAATTCTGACACCGCTAGTGCCGATTCTGTTGCTAGGACATATAGTGGGGCAGTTGCCAGTGGCTTGGGAAAAAGCCATGCTACTTGTCTGGGGGGGGTTATTTCTTGTCTTTGCCTGTCGTAAGGCGATTCAGCCTATCCCGCCTGACATCGGCGATAAGAGTGTATTCGCCTACTTGAAAGCACAACGGTCAGCCAACCCCTGATGCCCGACTCGCTATACCGCCAATGGCAGCCTTCATCTTAATTTCGCTGGGGGTCGGCCTGGTTGGCGCGATCGCACTTCTAATCTATTGGATTATCCATCTCCCCGATTTCCTCTGCCTGAATGCGCCTATTGATGCAGAAGTGCTCGTGGTTGAGGGTTGGATTCCTGACCATGCAGTCAAAGGGGTGATATCCGAGTTTTACCAGGGGGCTTATCGCCAGATAATCACAACCGGTCCCCCCTTATGGAAAGGATTCTACTTATCGGAGTACAAAAACTTCGCAGAGCTAACAGCAGCCACCCTAGTCACCTTGGGATTGCCGAAGGAAGCTGTGGTAGCCGCCCCCACATTACCCACAGACCTATATCGAACCTATACAGCCGCTGTTTGCTTACGCCAATGGCTAACTTCCTCAGATGTGAATACAAAGTCGATCAATTTATATACCCTTGGCTGTCATGCCCGTAGAAGTTGGCTAATCTTTAAGACTGTCTTAGCCCCTGAAATTGAGGTAGGGGTTATTGCCGCCTCTCCAGAAAAGCAACTGCCTAAGCGATGGTGGAAATCAAGTGTTGGCGTGCGAACTGTCTTGCCCGAAACGATCGCCTATTTCCATGCCCGCTTTGTGAATTGGAAAGCTTAGTGAACGCCAACTTAAAGCGAAAAATCATCATCCCTGAGATAGAAGTCAGAATCCAGTTGTCACTTGTCACTTGTCACTTGTCACTTGTCACTTGACCAATGACCAATAACCAGTAAATTTTTGCCCAGCTAAAACCTTCCGAATTAACACTGCATAGCTATTTCTATACAATTCGCCATGTTTGCATCGGTCTTGATGGCCTGGCAGTCAAGGTGGGTGCGGGTGGCGCGGTAGCCGCGATAGCGCAGGGCTTGAATCAAGCGATCGCGCTGAGGGACATCCATTTTCCCCCGATGACCAATTTCGCCCAGTTTGAAGAAATAGGGCGGCATATCAGCTTCTGCCTGCATGATTTGCAACAATTTGGCCCGCTTGATCCATCCCCAAGCGTGAGCTAGTGTTTCCATTTGCTTCAGCCTTTCAACATCATGGAGGGCGCCCAGCCACAGAGGACCACTTAAGCTTAAAGAGCAGGATCGGCTATCCAAATGGGAGCCGGGACAAACCACTCGGCCGAGTTGTCGCCATGACACCGATTGATAGTGGCCACAAGTATGGCAGTAACCGAGAAAACCATATAATTCTGAGGTCCAGGAGCAGCCCACCATCAGCTGCACCATCACCCGATGGACCTGACCATTAAATAAGGAAAAAACAGGTTGAACCTGCATGCCTTTAGTCGCGGCCTGTTGGAGCGCACTGCCAATTAATAGCCGCATCGCCTGCTCATGAACAGCTGGATGAGAACGGGCATAGGCGCCATAAACCTGAAGGCTCTTATCTGGATTGCGTCCGCCTGTGGTCCGTCCATCGGTATTGGTGAGGTACAGCAAACCGCCAATTTTTGTCGCCCAGAGACCTGTGCTGAGGTAAGGCGCAGGACTGCCAAAACTATCAATATCTACCAAGTCATAGTAGTCACGCTGTTGATAGCAGCTGAAAAAGACCTGATTCGCATCCTGATGGGTGATCCGATAGGAATGGGGTTGCATCCCCAAGGTCAGATTCTTGGCAAGCACTGCTTGCAGTTCAGGATTGCCTTCATTAGCCCAAACCCAATCAGCGCCAGCCTCTAGTTGATAGCGCAAGGGACGCACGCCACAACCGGTCATGGCGTCCAATACTCGCAGTTGTCCCCGGTTATGCTTGTATACGGCAGCTGCTAGGATCGCAAGATCCCGACCAATCTCGCTCTGGGGATAGTAGAAGGCATTATCAATATAAAACTTAGCTTTTCCTTCTCGGCGCCAGCCCGGTTCCAAGTTCATGTGCGACTGGATTTAAGCACTTGAGCAATCTCAGTCTCTAGCCTAGACTGTTCCAGGTCAGTTAAAATGAAAACCTCTTGAACCAGTTTGCTCTTTCGGGCAATCAGCTTGAACCCGCCGCGAATTGGGACCGACACCTTGAGCCGCAGTTTGGCGACATGCGCCCGCACCGACTTAATTTCACCTGGCGTGATGGTTCGAATGCCGACGATTTTGGACAACTTATCCAGGATAGGAATTAATCCTGGAATATGGGTTGAATGGTTCCATATCAATCGCCCCTGAGATAAGCGTCCCATCGGTTGCCTCCAACATTACCTGAACCTGACGATTCCCAACTGCGCTAGGCTTGCTCCAGTGGAGCCATTGTCAGCCCAGCCCGACTCAGCTGGCTATGATAGAGTTCTGCCTGCTCCATCGGGCCAACCCAGACGATAGCTTGGCCATCATTGTGAATTTGATAGGTCAGCTCCCAAGCACGAGCACTGGACATCCCAGGCACATACTTCATCAAGCACTCAGCCACATGCTGGAAGGTATTGAAATCATCGTTCAAGACAATAATTTTGTAATTCGGGTAAGGTTTCCGAGTAACTTGGCGAGAGCGTTCAGGGGCTACCGTAGGAGAGGATGAGACAGCTTGAGGAACGACCGAAATTACCGGAGTCATGAGCAATTTTTTGAAGTGACTTAACAAAAATACATTAACAAATCTTCTCTGTTTAATTTATCTAATTATACAAAGTTAGCGATATCACCATAACCTGTCCCTAAGCAACATTAAAAGTTCGCAAAAACCTTAGGGATGGGCTAAAACTCTGGCTTTCAAAGCATCTTGGGAAGCGATAAGGGGTGGGGAGAGGCAGGATGTAGGGTGTAGGGTAATGGAGTGTAGGGTTGATTGATTGTTCTTAGCCCCTAGCCTTCGACGATGTGAGTAGGAATAGTAGGAACATCCCTGCACCCTACACCCCATTACTTATCCACTTAGGCCGTCGCCAGAACCTTAACAGTTCCGCTGGCTGCTTTACTCGCCTCGGCTTCGAGCAGTTTACCGAGAATAGCACTGACATTTGTCTTAGCATCGCCAAAGAGCATTTGGGTATTCTCCCGATAGAAGAGGGGATTATCAATACCGGCGTAGCCAGTGGACAAACTGCGCTTCAGCACTACAACATTGGCTGCTTTCCAGACCTCAAGCACTGGCATGCCCGCAATTGGGCTGCTTGGATCTTCAATGGCGCTGGGGTTTACGGTGTCGTTGGCTCCAATCACCAGGACTAAATCAGTTTCAGAGAAGTCTTCGTTGATTTCATCCATCTCCAGCACAATATCATAGGGCACATTGGCCTCTGCCAACAGCACATTCATATGACCGGGGAGACGTCCCGCTACAGGGTGGATGCCGAAACGAACTGTTTTGCCGCGATCGCGCAGGATCTTCGTAATTTCGGAAACCGGATGTTGGGCTTGAGCCACCGCCATTCCGTAACCTGGAACAATAATGACGCTTTTGGCGCCGCCAAGCAGATCCGCCGTTTCCTCCACGGTAGTAGGGATCGCCTGACCTGTCGCTGGGCTGCTGCTCTGGTTAGCAGCGGCGCCTGCGCCAAAGCCACCGAGAATCACACTGATAAAGGACCGATTCATCGCCCGACACATGATGTAGCTGAGGATTGCGCCACTACTGCCGACCAAAGCGCCGGTTACGATCAATAGGTCGTTAGAGAGCATGAAACCAGCGGCGGCGGCGGCCCAACCAGAATAACTGTTGAGCATAGAAATGACCACTGGCATATCGGCGCCGCCGATCCCCATAACTAAATGGAGTCCCAAGACAGCCGCGATCGCCGTCATAATCAGCAGTGGCTGCAGCCCAGCCATTCCTGCCGCCGACATGAATTGAAAACCGAGCCAGATCGAAGCGCCTAACATGGCTAGGTTAAGGACATGACGAGCCGGCAGCATCAGAGGTTTACTACTAATAATGGCCCGCAGTTTGCCGAAGGCGACGACTGACCCTGTAAAGGTAATTGCGCCAATGAAGACGCCAATGAAAATTTCCAGTTGATGGATGGTCTCTTCAGTCCCGATTAAGGTTGGATCAGGCTGCAGGTAGTTGGCGACTCCCACCAGAACAGCGGCTAATCCCACAAAACTATGGAGAATCGCCACCAGCTCCGGCATTGACGTCATCGCCACCCGAGAAGCGACGATGGCGCCGATCATCACTCCCGGCAAAATCACTGCCGCCAGAGTGCTATAGCCGGTCACATCGGCGCTCAAGGCCGTAGCGACGAAAGCGATCGCCATGCCAATAATGCCGTAGATATTGCCCTTGCGAGCTGTTTCCTGATTCGACAATCCTCCCAGGCTGAGGATGAATAATACACTGGCCGCGATATAAGCGACCGTCACCAGATTGTTGGACATTTCTAAAATGCTGTGTCTAAGGGTGAACTAAAAAAGTGTGGGCAGTCAGGGGGAAGACAGGGTTGGAATATGTCGGAATTTGTCCGCCCTTCTGGGAGAGTACTTTGAAGTTTGAACTTTGAAGTTTGAACTTTGCCATACTCAAAACCCATAACCGCCCCAGAGCCCCAATCTTCCATCTCTATTTCTGAAACATCTTCAGCATCCGCTGGGTGACCAGGAAGCCGCCGGAAATATTGATGGCCCCCACTAAGATAGCGATCGCGCCCAGAATAGCAGTCGGCGAGGTCGGTTCTCCAGAAATCTGCAGCATGCCGCCAATGATGATGATGCCGCTGATGGCGTTAGTCACACTCATCAGAGGGGTATGCAAAGCGGGACTGACATTCCAAATCACCTGCCAGCCAACAAAACAAGCCAGTATAAAAACTGTGAAGTGGGATAAGAATGACGGGGGAGCGCCGACGCCAACACCAATTAAGGCCAATCCGGCCAAAATAGGCCATAGGAACTTCAGGAATCCCATAGATTGGCTAGATTTCTCAGCCGCCGCCGGGGGAGCCGTTGTCCGAGCCGCTTCCGCCGGTTTGGGTTGGGGGGAAGGCGCACTAGGTTTCGGAGGAGGGGGCCAGGTAACAGCTCCTTCATGTAGCACAAGGGCTCCTCGAACCACCTCATCCTCTAAGTCCACCTTATAGTTCTCAGCCCCACCCATGTCACTGAGCAGATGATAGAGGTTGACCCCGTAGAGCTGACTGGACTGCGCCGCCATCCGACTGGGGAGATCGGTTAAACCAATAATCGTCACCCCATGGTGACGATAGACTTCTCCAGGACGGGTAACCGCGCAGTTGCCTCCCTGCTCCGCCGCCATATCGACAATGACCGAACCCTCTTTCATACTCTCGACCATTTCCTGAGTAATCAGCAGAGGGGCCTTCTTACCAGGAATCAAGGCGGTTGTAATAATGATGTCCACCACTTTTGCCTGTTCAGCGAACAAAGCCATCTCAGCCTCAATAAACGCCTTACTCATGACCTTGGCGTAGCCGCCTGCGCCCGATCCCTCTTCCTCAAACTCGAGTTCTAAGAATTCAGCCCCCATACTCTGCACCTGCTCTTTAACCACAGGCCGGGTATCAAAAGCACGAACTTCGGCCCCCAGTCCTCGAGCAACGCCTATGGCGGATAGACCCGCAACGCCAGCGCCGATGACCATAACCTTACAAGGGGGAATCTTGCCCGCCGCTGTAATTTGTCCGGTGAAGAACCGACCAAAATGATGGGCTGCCTCAATCACTGCCCGATATCCAGCGATGTTGGCCATGGAACTGAGCGCATCCATCTTTTGCGCCCGCGTAATCCGAGGGATGGCATCCATTGCCAGCACAGTGGCTTTACGAGCAGCCAACTGCTCAAGCAACGGCTGGTTCTGAGCCGGCCAGAGAAAACTAATTAAGGTTTTCCCCGGCTCCAAGAGGTCAGCTTCATGGATATTGAGGGATGGATACGGCAATGGCGGACGCACCTTAAGCACAATATTCGCTTCCGCCCAAAGCACCGCTGGATCGTCAATCATCTGACAACCCGCTTGAACATATGTTTCATCTGGGAAGTTAGCGTTTTCTCCCGCCCCCTTTTCAATCAGCACATCAAAGCCCAGTTTCTGGAGCTTCTTCACTGTCTCAGGCGTGGCGGCGACTCGATACTCTCCCTCGGCAATTTCCTTAGGAACCCCTATCTTTTTGGGGCCTGTGGCGTCCAAGATGGGGTTATTCCCGCTGGGAGCCTCGTCTACCCCAGCCTCTTTTTCAACGGCTATCGTCATGAATGCTCCTTGTTCTGTTCAATTGACTCAATCAAGAAAACGACACAAAACCTTCGCTCAAGGAGCGTTGCGGCAAGCCATTGCATAGCTTACATTCAGCTCAATCAGCTTTTAACCCTAAGGTCTCTAGCTCAGCAGCTAAGCTGCAACATCAATTGCGAAGGGTTTTTAAGTAGGAAGTTATCTCAACCCCTTAAGAAAACTTTCCAGTAATAGAGAATTATTGCAAAATATTGCACATCCCTTACGCTTCTGTTTTCTGTCGCCTTGCATATTAATTCATGCCCAAAGTATCAATTTAGATCTTTACCTTGTCTTATGAAGCTTGTGCTTGAGGAAAGAGATTTTGAATTCCTTTCATCTGCGAAATTCCTTTCATTGAGGTAAAGACGCATTGAGAGCTGAGATCAAGTTAAACTTCCTCTGGTTAAACTTTCCCTGATCCCTATTATCTCTAATCACTATTATGAATAAATTGATCAATATTGACAGGCCAAGCTAACTTTAGCAAGAGTGCGCCAACTTTTGATCACTCTTATGATGGGCAATATTATGAGCCTCTCATACAAGTCATGAGCTTGCCATATAATTGGCAAATATTTCAGTGAAGTTGCAATGAAGCGAGTTGATTGACCCACAAAACCATACATCCATTGTTTGTTAAAGATTGAGCGATGAGCGATTGTGAGGAGTTTCTCATGACAGCAATTCAATCAGATCAAAAAAACCACCTAAGAGGTTGTTGGAAAAGCTCTGTCGGCCCTACCCAATATAAGGCGTCATTTCGGACTTCTCAAACATCCTCTGAGGCATTTTCTTTGAGTTCTTGTTCTTCCCAGTTCAAAAGTTTGGATTTAGTGTCTATGAGTAAGGCTTTTGGCCCGATCCGTCCCCTATCATCGCCGACCGCTTTCTAAGCATGCCTTGCCCCGCCGCGTCTCATCCAATTTTTCAATCCCCGTGTGCCACTTTAAGTAATTAGGCAGAGGTGTTATAGGAGTTCAGCTAAAGTACATGGCAGAGTGTTACTATTTGTTTAGAAGCATGAC
>JAKSDM010001769.1 GCA_022360135.1 Pseudanabaenales cyanobacterium
AAGAATCAATGCGCCGATGTCATTTGGAACGCTTTACTTGGCGTCAGCCCTAACAGATTTTATCCGTCAATATCCCGAACTTCAGGTGCAGCTAACCCTGGAAGATCGATTTATTGATCCGCTGGAAGAAGGCTTTGATATTACTCTCCGAATCGCTGAGCCGCTAGCGTCTCCCAGCCTTATTGTTCACCCGATCGCGCCGGCAAAGCGAGTGCTCTGCGCCGCCTCGGCTTATTTGGAAAGACGCGGGATCCCAACCCATCCGAATGATCTGAAAGCCCATTCCTGTTTACATTACGGCCATCTGGCCAGCAAATATCAGTGGACTTTATGGGGATCCGAGGGGGAGCAGGCGATCGCGATTCAAGGAGTGTTATGCTCCAATAACGGCGAAGTCCTCAGAGACGCCGCCGTTAAAGGTTTAGGAATTGCCTTGCTGCCAACCTTCATTGTGGGCGAGGACTTGAAACAAGGCGCGCTCCAGATTGTTTTGCCTAACTATCAGCCCTTAGAACTCTCGCTGTGTGTGATCTATCCAGTGAACCGGCATCTTTCAACGAAAATTCAGTTATTCACCGAATTTCTGCGAAAACGCTTTGGCGATCAGTGCATCTAGAATCTGGTCAATCGTGGATAACGCACTTACGCAGGTTGAGCGCCTGGCCGTCCATTTTCCACAACAAACGACGCCAATGTGCTAACCTCAGCTGTGTCCTCTTGAGTCGTTGACACCACGCGAAAATCACTCTGCCAAATGTCAGGTGTGACGGTGCAGCGCACATAGCCCCGGTTAAGCCCATCAAAAAACTGAGTGTGCAGATTTCCTGGCAATGCTGCTGTCACTACTGCGCTTGATTCGGCTTCATCGTCGCCAAAGCTAGAGGAAATGGATGCGCCAACAAACTCAGCGCCAACGGTTTCAGACTCTGGATTGTCGAAGTCGGTTTTGATGTCGTGGACCCAACTAGAGTGAATGTCGCCAGTAATCAAAATTGGATTGGACGGTTTGCGAGCTTGCAAAAACTGAATCAGGCGATTGCGCTGAACAACATAGCCATCCCATTGATCAGGGTTGAAGAAATCACTCGGCAAAAGCTGGCTGTCGCCAAAGTTAAACTGGGCGAACATGGTCTGCTGGGCAATCACATTCCAACGGACATTCGAATGATTTAAGCCAGAGCGCAACCAGTTTTCTTGCCGATTGCCAGTCATGGTGGCGGCTGGACTAAATGCCTCCTCACAGCGAATACCAAAGGTGTCATCACAGGGCTGATCGGTGCGGTATTGACGAGTATCCAGCAGATTAAAGCTGACCAAATCGCCAAAGCTTAAACGACGATAGAGCTGTAGAAACGCGCCTCTAGCTATAGAAGAAGCCCGCAGCGGCATATGTTCATAATAGACCTGATAGGCCGCCGCCCGTCTCTGGGCAAACGCCTCAGTGCTTTGATCATCTTCTGGCGTAAACCCGGCATAGTTGTCGTCAACCTCATGGTCATCCCAAGTGAAGGTCCACGGAAAAGCTGCATGGGCCGCCTTTAGATTTGGATCGCTTTTGTAGAGCGCGTAGCGATTGCGATAGTCTTCTAGGGTGATAATCTCTGGACTATTGTGCTGACGTACGGCCTCGGAATTGATCCCCCCTTCATAGATATAGTCTCCCAGGTGGATCACTAAATCGAGGTTTTCTTCCGCCATATTTTGGTAGGCGGTGTAGAAGCCGTCTTGATAATTCTGGCATGACGCGAATGCAAACCTGAACTGGCCGATCGGCGCACCCGGCGCTGGCGCAGTCTGGGTGCGCCCGATCGGACTGGTTTCTCCCCCAGCTTCAAAGCGATACCAGTAATCCTGATCAGATTCTAGCCCAGAGACCTCAATATGAACGGAGTGGCCCAATGCCGCAGGGGCAATGGCGGTGTCTTGCCGCACCACATTCTGTAGGGCTGCATCGGTCGCGATCGTATAGATAACCGCAACGTCTTCGGTGGGCATTCCTCCGCCATTCAAAGGATCAGGCGCTAACCGCGTCCAGAGCACAACCCCATCTGGCAGCGGCTCCCCTGAAGCAACACCCAAGGTAAAAGGATAATCGGTAAACTTAGTCTGAGCTAACAGGCACCGGGGCCACTGCCTAGCCAGGATGAGTCCAGTGAGTGCGCCGCCTATCAACAAGTCTCGCCGCTGCAGGCGAGTGGATAATAACCGTTCAACCAATGAGCGTTTCATACTTACGTCCAGTAAGTGCCTGGGCATTGAAAATTTCACAAATACCTAGTGTCATTCCGAGAGAAGCGAGGAATCCCAATCTTCCGCTAAAGTCTGAGATGTTTCGATTCCGCTTCGCTCCACTCAACATGGCACCCTGTTTTTACCGTACATAGACTGTGTAATTAATTTTGCGAAACCACTTAACGTTGTAATGCTGCGATTCCTGCCGCCACAACTAAGCCAATGAGGAAAGTAGGCTCAGGTGTTGGCATAGGTGCAGCAAAGGTGATGGCGCCCGTGTTGGTCTGAAAGGTGATAAAGTCATCGGTGAAAAAAGGGTTAGAAACCTTATCCTCATGATCCGAAAAATCGTTTTGCTAAAGAGGCCAGAGTAATACTACCCTTTGATGATAGCCAGGACCTGTTTTCTACAACACATAGGGGTTAAATGAGCCGGTTGTATTTAGCCCTGATAGTCGCCACATTGTTAGTGGAGATAAAGATGGTGCTTTGCGACTAGTTTCAAGCTTGATGGATCTGTTGGCAGTGATTCAGAATTTGCAAGTCCATTTGGCTGACACCTGTTATGGCGTGATAATCAGCAAGATTGATGGGCGGAAAGGCGATCGCCTCAGCGATAAAACCCACAGTTGTCAAATCATCAGTTCCAGCGACCCTAACTGGCTGTAATTCTATATTATCCGGCTGTGAAGTCAGTTCAGACTGACTGGGGCTGACCCTGAGAATGCTGACATGATTTTCCTCTAGTTTTCCTGCAAAACACACAAATTCTGAATAGGGAAAGTAGGATGCTCCGATAATCTCGTCTCCATTCACCTCAAACACCAGATATTCATGGCCAATTTCAAAGGGAGTTTGAGATTGGCCGTACAGATAGATACCGTCAGATACCTCTGAAGCCGCTTCAGAACTATGGGAGATGAGATCGGCAGTGGCCTGTTCCGATAACGATTGAGGCTGTTTAACTGGGCTAACAACCCTGTGACTTTGGTAGGCTGATGAGTGAGGGTGGCGGAGGGTGGCGTGAGATGGCGCTGGCGGAGCTGCAACATAGACCGCCAGGCCCATTGATGCAATGACTGCGGTTAAAGGGCGCTCAAAGAACTTGAATGATTGATGGGCATCCATCGTGGGTTGCATGGCTGCGTTTGAACCCGTCAACTCAGATGATTCAACGCTGAGGGATGGAATCGTTTCTGTTTCATTTTCAGAAATTGCAGCAGCCGCTAATTCAGCTTGATCGAGGGTAGATTCTAGGATTACTGTCGCCATTGGGTTACTCCTATGTTGGTTCGTTTTAGTTGTTATGGTCAGTTTAGGAGTGTGGCTCTTGAGGATCAGTATGAATAAAGTGACTGAATCAGATCATCTTAGGTCTTGAGTATTCGATAAAAGTGATTAAAAAGTTAGATTGACACCTGATGCAGACATCTCAAGCATTTCCCCATGTTGTGCTCGATAAGGCGTGCGGACAGGCATTTCATCCACCGAGTCATGTTCAACGACCTGAGATGTATCCTGAATCGAGTTCATCCGTCGGGCATACCAGTTCGCCCCAGAAAAGGCGGTGACGCCATGGGCAAAGACGCTCAGCAGCACAGTAACAACAACAATCGTAAAGATCAGATCGCGGTTCGGCAGGCCATCCTGATCGAGTACTAGCAAGACATAGAGCACCGAGGCAATCCCACGGGGGCCAAACCAGCCTAAGAAAAGCTGTGTATCGAACCGCAGAGACAGCCCCAGTAAACTAATGGCGACGCCAATCATCCGCACCAGAGTCAGACTCAACAGAGCATAGAGGATAACTGCGCCATTCGCCCCAACCATGGTCGGCGTAATCATGACGCCGCCGTAGATCAGAAAGGTGACGAGGACTAGAAATTGTCCCTCCGTTTCACCAAATTCATAGAGGCGAGGGCAGACGACGCGAGCCGTATTGCCGAGGGTCAGACCCGCACAAAAAGCAGCGATGAAGCCATTGCCGCCTATTAGTTCAGCTCCGCAATAGGCCAGAACAGCGATCGCCACTAGGGAAAGCCGTTGATAATTTTCATTCATCCAGTGGAGTCGAGCGCTGCGACTGACTAAGCCTCCCCCAATAAAACCCACCCCAATTCCAGCAACGGGGCCAAGCAAGACTTGAGCCAGGGCAAAGCTGAGCCAATAGCCCGCCGTGGCGCCCCCCTCCGCCCGGCTAGCCAGGGAAAGCGCCATCAACAAAATCGGCAGGCAAATTCCGTCATTCAGTCCGCTTTCCACATTCAACGCCTGTCGAATTCGGACGGGCACGCTCGGACTACTGACCACTGCTTGTCCTAACGCAGCATCAGTTGGGGCGAGAATGGCGGCGATCGCCACTGCTTCCCAACTATTAAAGGAGGGAAACAGCAACCAGGCGACAACCGCGCCCAACCCAATCGTGATCGGTAGTCCAACGCCCAAGAGTCTGACCGGCAGTGTATGTTGACGGCGCAAAAGCTTCAAGTCAATGCGAGATGAGTCCGTAAACAACACCATCACCAATGTGGTTGTAGCAATAATGTCAATGATACCGCCATGGTGGTTGACATCTATCACCTGAAGCATCAACGGACTGATTCCTAAACCAAAGGTGACAAACACCATCGGCGGCGTCAGAATGCTCTTTTCAATCCGCCCAGAAATCATGCCAAAGCCCAGAGTAAATAGGGCAAGGGCGGCGGCGATCGCAATAGCCATAATTAAATCCTGAAATAAAGTCTGTTAAAGGATCTACACTCAATCACATCCCATCCTCCCCATCCCCCTATCTCCCCATTCTCCCCATCCTCCCCATCTCCCTCTCCCCCATCTCCCCCATCTCCCCCATCTCCCCCATCCTCCATCTCCCTCTCCCCCATCCTCCATCTCCCTCTCCCCCATCCTCCATCTTCTCCCGAAACCTTATTCTCCTGCTAGTCCGTTATTCCTGAGGACTATACATCCCTACCAAGCGGGCGATGAAAACGGCAGGAAACATCACGCCCACGATCGCCTCTAGATTGGCCAGCACTCTGGCGATCTGACTCACGGGCGCAATATCTCCGTATCCCACCGTTGTCAGGGTCGTGAAG
>JAKSDM010000530.1 GCA_022360135.1 Pseudanabaenales cyanobacterium
AGGTCAGAATCGCTAACAGCTACTTCTTTTCAGAATAGGTCAGCGCCTTCCAAGCAAACTTAGGCAGCGCCATCATTCGTCGCCAACGCCAGGGCTCTTGATAGAGGCGATAGAGCCATTCTAGATGGTTATTGCGTAACCAAGCAGGGGCGCGTGATTTTGCCCCTGCCCAAATGTCAAAGCTACCCCCTACCCCAATCCAGATCGCATGCGGGCAGAGGTGGCGATGGGCTGAAATCCACAATTCCTGACGCGGCACACCCAGACCGACAAAGATCAGGCTGGGTTGTAGTTCTTTGAGGCGCTGCTGAAAAGCCAATTGTTCTTCTGGCGTCAGGTAACCGTGCTGAGTTCCCGCGATCGCGAGTTTAGGCGCTTGCTTCTGCCAACTGAGGGCAGCCGCTTCAGCCACATTCGGCGACCCTCCGTAAAAAAAGGCGGTATCCTCAGGATTTGCATGCTCCAGAAGAGCAGCGGCTAGCTCAATCCCTGGACAGCGTTTTAGCCGCTTCCCTTTGAGCAAAAAGTACAGCACAATTCCGGCCCCATCAGGCAGCACCAGGTTGGCTTGTCGGATCACCTGTTTCAAGGCAGGATTCTGATCTGCCTGAATCGACATTTCGGCGTTGAGGGTGACAATGTGGGAGCCTTCGCCCTGATGTAGGCGCGTCATTAACCAGCCAATATAATCGTTACTCCCATGAACCGGGAGACTCATAACAGAGAGTTGCTCAAGTTCTGGCGCAATCATGATGGTTTGATCCACTGATCTCAAACCCGTTCTTATTCTGGCGCGACGCCCTGAAGATGATTGACCTTTGTTGGCCGCATTTAATCGCACCCATCCCTAGCGTAGTACCAATAGACTATTTTTCGTCTGCGAATTTTTACCCGATTAGCAATCCGCAATCCGCAATCAACAGCCAGATGGGGAAAGGCAAGAGAAGGAAAAAGGTAGAAGGCTGAAACGCCTTGAGTTTTAGGGCTTTGTTCTGTTTGTATTTGTTCTTTTTGTAGAATAATAGTCAGGAGTCAGAATCTAGGCGTTAGAATCCAGCCGCAGCAGTCAGTGGTCAGAGACTAGTTGGTCAGGAACTCATAAGTTGCCGATGACTGATCGCTTTATACCCTTTACTTTTTACCCCATGACTGTGGGCCGTTGTGAAGAGTTGTTTAAAGTGCTCGGTTTAACCGTATTTCCGCCTAGCTAAGTTGGAGTAACTAGAATAGTTTCTTTACCAGGGCCTTCGGTATTGAGGATAGCGCATCGAGTCCTTCCCAATGCTTTAACCGAGTTCGACGAGTAAGAATCTATAAGGCGGCATTATTATTTTATTGACTAGACTCTACACTTCTTAATCTCCAATCCGAAAAAAGGCAGCCTTTTATGTTGAAGTTAACAAATCTTAAATTAGGTCAGAAATTTACTATCCTGCTCCTTGTCGTGTTTCTGGGTGGAATCATCGTCAGTGGAGTAGCCTTATCTACGATCCTCAACCGCGCTGCACAGGATCAAATTACATCTAAAGCCCTGATGTTGATGGAGACCATGAACTCAGTGCGGGAGTACACCAGCAGTCAGGTGAAACCAGAATTAATCGATCGCCTAGACACAGAATTTTTGCCGGAAGTTATCCCTGCTTACTCAGCCAGAGAGGTTTTTGAGACTTTTCGAACCAACAAGGATTATGGGGAATTTTTCTATAAGGAAGCCACTTTAAATCCAAGTAATCTACGAGATAAGGCAGATACCTTTGAGACCGGTATTGTAGAAAATTTTCGCCAGCAAGATAGCTCGAAAGAGGTTAGAGGGTTTCGCAAAACCCCCAGCGGAGATTTGTTTTACATCGCTCGTCCTCTCAAGGTCGTTAAACAGAGCTGCTTGGAATGCCATAGTACGCCGAATGTTGCTCCTAGGAGCCAGATTGAGCGTTATGGCGATACGAATGGGTTTGGTTGGAAGCTTAACGAGGTTGTGGGAGCCCAGATTATTTCAGTTCCTGCGGTGACAACTTTCCGAATCGCTCGGCAATCCTTGGCGTTGATTTTGGGAATTGTGGTAGCGGTGTTTGCGATCGCTATTTTGATGGTCAACCTCTGGCTCAAGCGTTATGTGGTAAGACCGATCAATCGGATGGCGATGGTTGCAGAGGCCGTCAGTACAGGGGACACAGAGGCTGAATTTGGCCAACTGTCTAACGATGAAGTGGGGAAACTGGCTCAAGCATTCAACCGCATGAGGATGAGTCTAAAGATGGCGATGCAGCGCTTGGAGCGATATCGCATGGGACGGCGCAGTTCAGGTCCAGGGGCCAGTCAGAATGCTCCCAGCCAGAATGCTCCCAGTCAGAATTCGCATTAGCGATTGCCGCTAAAACTCTTCTAGCGGTTATAACTGTTGGCGCTTATCGACAACCCATAGGGAGATTGTGGCGATCTCCCCCTGGCTGCATTGCGCAGATTTTCTAGCGATAACAGCATTATCTGGGCGCGGTCAAGGGGAACCCCCAAAAACTCTACCGCACTCTGACGGTGTGGGTAAAAATGGAGGCTCCCCTCTCGGGCGCCGAAGCGCCCAATACCTGCCGAACTCAGTTCTGTCTGGGCGAATAGTCGGCGTATAGTTTGGGGGAAGCGAGCGGGGATACGCGGCGCATCTTTATTTAGCAAAAGATTAATAAGAAATCCGGAATGTTGGAGTAGCAGTTGGTAGAGCAATCCTATATCAATTCATCCAATTGAGTGTGAATGTCTCGCCCCCAAACGATGACCTTCACACGATAGCTGACAAAGCCATGATGACTGCTATCGCTCCAGAATTTCTGACTAAAGTGAGATGCGTACCGTTTTTGAACTAAAGGTTTGGCACAAAGATGAGCAATCGTGCTTCTTTTTGTTGCTTTGGGATAACCGCAAAAAACAACTGGCTGCCAGCTTGACCTATTCCAAGGATATCCAAAAGTGGTATCAGCGCTGGCGGCAGCGTTATTACAGATTTTACCGATTGTCCTCCCCACAAGCCTTAAGCAACAGCGGTCGGCTCAATCCAGGTTCAGGAGACCCTGGTCATGATCTGATGGAAGCGGAAAGGGAGCTAGTCCAGGCATTTCAACGCTGGTTAGGGGAAGGGGAAGTGCGAAATATTCAACAGCGGATTCGAGATCAGGTCGCCCGGGTTACCCAACCCGCCTCAGCCTCTGACCGGGAATTAGCCCATCAGCCAGGGGTGGATATTTTTCTGGCCTGCGATTCTGATGACATGGCGCGGCTGCCTTGGGAGGCTTGGCCACTGGCCCCTGAGTTTGCTTCTCCTGGAGCTGTTCGGATGGTTCGCACAGCGATGAATGAAATGGAGGGAAACCGGGCGCTCAAATCTTCACCCCGATGTAGAAAGGCTCGGATTCTCGCCATCCTAGGGGATGATCCTGGATTGCCATTACAGGAAGACTGGAAGGCGGTGCGATCGCTCAAATCGATCGCCAAAGTCGAGCGTTTCACCTGGCAGCCGGAAGATGATGTCACCACCATCA
>JAKSDM010001674.1 GCA_022360135.1 Pseudanabaenales cyanobacterium
AGAAACAACAACTGACGTTGAGCGAAAGCAACTCCTCCGGTATGCTATCTCAGAGGTGCAACTTGACGGAGTCACCACACCCGGTAAGATTACGATTCGCATTACTTGGCATTCTGGTGCTGTAACCGAGCGGCAGATCGACAGAATGAAAGTCGGAGCCTGGGCTCCCCGTACTGATGATAAAGTGATTGAGCGTATCCGCGACTTGGCGTCAACGCACACCGTCAATGATATTGCGGAGCGTCTGAATCAAGAAGGTTTACATAGCGCCCATGGGCGGACTTTTCGCGACTATCATGTTTTGTATATTGCGCGACGAAATCAGATTAAAGTCACGACATCCGCCAGCCGCCTTTCCTTATCGATAAACTAATCTTAGCCGATAAGCTAATGTTGGCGGAGGCTAAAGCTAAAGTTAAGAAGTAGACATCCCAATTTTATGTAATGAGAGGTGCCTTATGAACTGGGACTGTTGAGTCCAAGTAAAAGGCGATCATTGTAATGACTGGGATCGTAAATGCCATCGAGATCGCTGATGAGGGTCTTAAAGAGGGCGCAAATTTCGAGTAATTGATGCCAGTCTTTGGATGAGCGGGCCAGTCGGGACATGTCCAGTCCCAGAATGAGGCCGACATGATCTAAGCTGACCTCAGCGACTAACTGTTGAAACCCCAGTCGTTCCTTTGAGGAGGTTCCGGACTTACCCAGGTCATCATCAATGGTGAGAATGCGTTCCTGCGGCCAGCCTAAGGCTAAGGCGCGATCCACTAGACCATACTGCAGGCGGGTGGATTCCTGGTGCTGAACGACCTGCTGCATAGACGATTGGCGAACATAGACGACCGCCAGTCGTTCTAAGTGATAGGGCAGAATTTTCTCAAAGTTCAGCCCGCGACCATAAGGGAGAGGATTATGCGTCATTGGCCTTCTCCTGTGGCTGAGTTTTGCTGGTGAGTTTCTGTTCGACCAGATGGCTGATCAACCGGAGCAGTTGTTTTCGATTGAACGGCGGAATCTGTAGCCAAATCAGATGAATTTCGGTGTTGCGACGCGGGGGGGGATATTTCGATTAGACATGATGCATCCTCTGTATTGTGTTTATGACTATCTTGGTCAGCCTCCTGAAACTGGGTGACCAAGGCAACTAAGCCCCGTAGGGCGTCAATTCCTAGAATAGGGGAATTAGTGGCTTGCTTAGTTATAGGGGCACTGTGAATGGCTAAAGGAAGAGTATCACAAAATATTAAAATCCGGTTGCCAAGTTGAGCGCTATCGACTCGCAGCGGAGGGGATGAAACCCTTATTAGGCTTCCTCAGTGTCATCGCAGCCGATTTATTGCGGTTAACCTATTTGTAACGGACTCAGCCACAGACGCCAGCAGAAACGGTGCTCAATTCAGTCCAAATCCAAGTCCTCAAAGCTAAATCTTCTCGGTTACCCAAGACGTTGACAATCGGTTGGGCGGTTGAATCCATTGCTCGGTTGGGTGGATATCTGGAGCATCGTCGTAAAACACCCGTCGGTATTCAGGTGCTCTGGCGAGGCTGGGCTAAACTACAGGACTTGGTTGAGGGATGGCAATTGGCTAATCAGACTTAACGGGAAAAGTCAGGTTAGCACGCATCCAGGCGGAAAAGGCGCAGTGGGAGGCGGAGCCAAAGGTGAAGCAGGGGAAAGAGCGAAAGGGGAAAGGGGAAAGGGCGAAAGGACGCTAAAGCGGAGCAGTTGAAGAGGATTGAAGCATTTGGTGAGGAATAGGGTTTATGAACCGCAAGGCGTCAGGGGTCAATCGTTTTCTCAAAGGGTTCAACCAAAACTTCACCAAATGAATTGGGCCAGTGGGATTTGCTCAGAGCATTATTTTTGCTGTCAATATTGGCATTCCCATCGGCGTTGACATTTACCAAAACTAAGAAACTCATGATATAGCTTGGCTTAATGACAGACGCCCCACAATACGAGCCAACTTAGCACACCCTCAAAACCCATAATCAGGAAAACCCTAGAGAATACCCCCTGCGATCATGCCCAACGCCGCCGACTACCAAGCCAGAATCGAAACCTGTGGGCAAGAGGAATTGCGACAGCTCTGGCAAACCATCCAAGACCGAAATACTGTCCCTGATTGGTCTCCTGGCAAAGCTTTCGAATACTTTATTCTCCGCGCCTTTCAGCTTGAAGGGGCAGATGTCACCTATCCCTATGCCGTTCAACTCAGGGATATGACCTCACAATACGAATTCACCAATGAGAACCAAACCATCGAGCAAATTGACGGTGTCGTCTACTGCGACGGGCTCACCTGCCTGATCGAAGCCAAAGACCAAACAGAGTCACTCAATGTCGAACCTATCGCTAAAATGCGGAATCAGCTACTCCGACGTCATGCTTCTACAATTGGAGTAGTGTTCAGCCGCAGCGGGTTTACCCCACCCGCATCTATCTTGGCCCAATACCTGAGCCCTCAGATGGTACTGCTCTGGAACGGTAGCGAAATTACCTATGCTCTGGAGCAGAGATGCATGCGACAATCGCTAGTCAAAAAGTACCGCATTTGCATCGAAAAAGGTAAACCAGACTACGATCCCAGACCGGAGGAAGCCAAAACCCTATGACCAAAGCATACATTGTTGTCGAAGGCCCCTCTGACGCCGAAATCCTTCGAGCGCTGCTGGATAAGACGCTGCTAGAGGATGTCAAGTTTATCAATGGTGAAGGCAAATATGGCGCAGAGACCATGGCCAGAAGTCTTCTATTAGATCGGCATATTCCCGTCTTGCTGGTCATCGATGCCGATACCAGTAACCCAGAGGCTATCCGCAGCTACCAGCAGGACCTGGAATTCTTAACCCGTAGCGCTGCGATGGGAGCCCCTTACAAAATTTTGCAAGCCGTCCCAACAATTGAGGTCGTTTTCTTACAAGATCGCACCCTGTTTGAGCAGCTTATAAACCGCCAGTTCTCCGATTTAGAATGGCAACTTGGTCAAAAGCACCCTAAAGAATTGATAAACCAATCCCCTGAAGGGGCCACTAGCTTTATTAAAGCTACCCTCAGCAATCTAACTGACTCCATGCGTCACACCTTTCGTCAGCATCCCCTAATTCAAGAAATCACAGCTTTTTTAACCACCCAGGTCCATTCATCTGACACGGTTACATCAGTCCACAATGCAAGCTAACCCTTTAGCAACCCTATTCAGCGGCATCACCCTCTATTGATTCATCTGCTCAGGCCAGAGCCGTTTGATACAATCGCTTATCCATCCGAAACCCAGCTAAAATAAGCGCATTAAGCAAAGGAGTGACTGCCTCAATCAGTCCCTGTCGCTTAGCCACCACCAATGTTCCTATCGTCCCAATATGCTTGACCCCTTGCCCTTGGGCCACCCTACGCCCCCGTAACTCATCGATAATCAATACATCTGCTTGTCGCTCAAGAGCTAGCACAATCGCTTCACTTTCTCCCTGGTCTAGCCGCTCTCGCAATAGCTCCACAGCAGTACGATCTTGCACCTCTACTACCTGCACCCAATCAGCAGCTCGTAGCACTTCAGTCCCTGGGCGATTTCCCTCCGATTCTGCGACCTCAGCATAGACAGCAATTGGAATCAGGACCGTTGTGTACAGCTGATGCAAGAGGTCAAATTGCTCGATCCGAGCCAGAGAAATCAATGGTCCAGCATTAGACACCACCAC
>JAKSDM010000141.1 GCA_022360135.1 Pseudanabaenales cyanobacterium
GCCTGACTGCCTGGACCACTTTGAGCTCGGCGCAGAACAAAGAACAGCACTACCAGCAACAGAACTGGAATCAGGAGAGTGCTGAATACCCGAACCCAAACACTATCGTCATTTTGCGGTAGAACGACAATATCCACATCGTGGTCGGTGAGAATATTAATCAGGTCGGGATCATTGAGCAGGTTTACCACCACCCGACCCTTACCATCGGGGGAGGTAAACTCGGCTTTAGTCCGATCTGCACTCATGTTAATCCGCTCTATCTGGTGATTTTCAACCGCCTTGATAAAGTCACTGTACCGCCAAGATTGGGTTTCTTGACCAGGATTGTCAAAAATAGCTGTCGCCAACGCAATGACGACGACGACGAGTAGCGCATATAACCCTGCATTTCTCCACCGTTTATTCACCGGGGTCAGGCCTCCTAAAACTTCAATATGAGGATGTTTCGTTTACCTTAATTTTTTGAATCGTCAAGCAAGTATTAATTAATGTTAACCTATATTCAGAATTTCGTATCTAGGGGGGGCAATAGTACCCCCGCAAAATCTCAAAACTCCTGTGATAGGCGCTGTATTCCAGTTTAGTGCTGTCATCCAGAATTGTGTGTATGGGAATCAGCTCTATCACACTATTGCTATAGGCGATCGCCTCAAACTGCCTTACTTGCTCAGGTGTCCAAGGGGCTTCTATCACTGACTGAGACTTCGATTCCAGCCAGTGCAGCAGTTGCGATCGGGCTAACCCTGGCAAGATCCCCACATTGACGGGCGGTGTCCACCAGCACCCTTCACCCCATCCCCACAGATTTCCAGTACTGGTTTCCAGCCAATTTCCTAGATCATCTCTTAGGATGGCCTCTCTGGCTCCCCGCCGTTGCGCCGCCTGCAGCGCTAGCCAGCAACCCAGATAATTCCCCGTCTTATGAAACGCCTGGGAACGCCGATATTGGGAGGCATTATCAGTAAGCCAAGCCGTGACGCCATGCTGCTGGAGATCGGGCAAATCCGATGGCAAAAATCGTCCGGTTATCCACTCCCGTCCGTCCGGGAACACGGTAATCCGCAACACTGGATAGGTTTCTTTGAGGACATTAGCTCCTTTAAGAATTTGCCCCCATTCCGGTTCTTGCCAGCCAAAACCTTGGAGACTGGTTTGAAGGCGGTTGCAATGTCCAATCCAATTCGTCAGCGGATGCGCTATGGAGTTTTGGTAGATGCGCAGGGTGGTGAAAACAGTGGCGCCGTAGAGTAGTCCAGGCTCATCAAAGTTTAGGCTCAGCGTACCGGATTGAAACAAACCGCCATCATACCAAAAGCAGGGGGGGAGAAGTTTGGACAAATTTATTTTTCAGAATCCCCTAAGTAATCAGCATGCAGAATTTCTTCTGGGATAAAGGGAGATTGGGTTGGAAACGTATCTACCGCCAGTCCGGTTTCGGCGGCGGCTAACTCCTTAGCCTCCTGGTAGCATTCACCAAAAACCTCATAGGAATAAGACTTCAAACTGGGACTCTCTTGGAAAGCCCTTTGGATGCTTTGGCGATGCTCTACGATGGTGTACCGCCAGCTATTGGAGCGTTTCCCAGGTTGATACCTGTGTTTGAGTAGATGCATCAATAAAATTTTCAGATTGCTGTAAACCGCTCTTTTCTCACTCCTCCCCATGTCCTCGACTTCTTCAAGTAAGTTGTCGATATCTAATTCAGACAGCGTTCCTTCGCGTAGGAGTTTAGCAGTTGTCTCCAGCCAAAGATAATAGTCCTGGTCATACAAAGCAGCAAGCTTTTGGGGAGTAGTCGGCAATCTTGTTGTCATAGTGTGAACTCTGGCGCCGGAATTGACCTCAACATCTGCCAATTGGACCTAGAATCGTTTTGCCAGGGTTGAGTGATGAAATATTATAGTAATGCGCTTTCTAATCCTCCAGTAGTCAGATAGAGTTGAGGAGATCACGCCTGATTGTAAAATTTGACTCACTTTCTTCTTTGTGAGATCCAGTAATCTCCAAGGAATCACGACCCTTTAGATGAGTTAAGTGGGTGACGTTGTGACTGCAGAACTGTTCTCGCACATTAAAGGCTTGCTCTTGGATATCAATGGAGTTTTTTATGTCGGGAATCGCTTATTGCCTGGCGCTGCCGACGTGATCAAAGCCTTGAGGGACAGAGATATGCCGTTTCGAATAGTCACCAATAACACCAATGAATCCCTCGCCACACTGCACAGAAACCTTAATAAGATGGGGCTGCCGATTAAACAGCACGAAATCATTAGCGCTCCCTATGCAGCCGTGCTGTACCTGAGGCAAAGGGGCAAGCCCAAATGTTTTCTACTGTTGGATGACAAAGTAGTATCAGATTTCCAAGAGTTCCCAGTCTCAGAAACGGACGCCGAGGTGGTCGTGGTTGGCGACATGGGCGATGGTTGGACCTACCGGGTTCTCAACCGCGCCTTTCATTTAATTATGAAAGGGGCTGAATTAGTTGCTTTGCATAAAGGCCGCTATTGGCAGTGGGAAGCTGGTTTGCAGTTAGATATTGGCGCCTTTGTGGCTGGTTTAGAGTATTCTACTGAGAGGACCGCCACTGTCATTGGCAAGCCGTCTTCATCCTTCTTCAAGCTGGCTCTGGATGACCTCGGATTAACCGCAGACGAGGTGGCGATGGTGGGAGATGATATTGAGGCGGATGTGGGCGGGGCTCAGGCAATGGGATTAAAGGGGATTCTGGTTAAGACTGGCAAATATCGGGACACTTTTGCCGAAAAATCCGATATTGTACCAGATTTGACGTTGGCGTCAGTCGCAGCGATCGCACCGATGCTTTGAACCAGAGAAACCGCCGCCTAAAATTCCGGCTCCACCCCCAAATTGTGAAAAATAAACGAATAGATATCCGCCGCTTCCGCAATCTGCTTACTTGTATTACTCGCCCCATGCCCTGAATTGGTGTCAATGCGAATCAAGATGGGATTTCTCCCTGCTTGTCTAGACTGTAAAGTAGCGGCGTACTTATAAGAATGGGCGGGAACGACCCGATCATCGCGATCGGCCGTAGTGATTAGGGTGGCGGGATAGTGGACCCCTTCACGGATATTGTGGAGGGGTGAGTAGCGGTAGAGATTGTGGAAATCAGCCTCATTATCACTCGATCCGTACTCAGGAATCCAATTCCAGCCGATGGTGAATTGGTGAAAGCGCAGCATATCCATAACCCCCGTTTGGGGAACCACTACCTTGAATAGATCAGGCCGCTGATTCATCACCACCCCCATCAGCAGACCGCCATTTGAGGCGCCGGTAATCGATAGATGGTTAGGGTCAGTATAGTGTTGGTCAATCAGATACTCAGCTGCTGCAATGAAATCATCAAAAGCGTTCTGCCGGTTCAGCCGTCTGGCCGCCTCGTGCCAGGTTCTGCCATACTCTCCGCCGCCGCGAATATTGGCTAGCGCAAAGACGAACCCTTGCTCCAGTAAGGCGATTCTAAAGGGACTGAACCAAGGTTGGACGGAACTTCCAAAGCCGCCATAAGCTGTGAGCAGGGTTGGATTGTCTCCATTTAGTTCGAGCCCCTTGCGATGGATGATGAACATGGGGATGCGGGTCCCATCTTTGCTCTGATAAAAAATCTGCTGCGTCTCATAGTCATCCAAGTCGAAGTGGAGACCAGGGATGCGGAAGACAGAAGACTGGCGGGCGGCAATATCGTAACGGTAGATGGTGGATGGGTAGGTGAAAGAGGTGAAGGTGTAAAACACGAACGGGTCGTCGTTGTTACCATCAAAACCGACAGCTGTGCCTAGAGTAGGAAGTTCGATTTCATTTTCCAGCTCGCCATCCAGGCTAAAGACATAGGATCGAGTAGCAACATCCTCAAGATAGGTGACAAATAACTTGCCCCCCGCCAAGGTGATGCTCTCTAGCGGTTTTGGCCCTTCGGGCAACAGGGTTCGCCAGTCTTCTGCCGCTGGTTGTTGAGGATCATACAGAATCACTCTGCCATTTGGGGCGCCTTGATTAGTCCATAGCAGCAAGCGATCGCCGACATTATCGATAACCCCATAATGGTCTTCGCCGATGGTGTCTACGATGGGAGTAAAGGCCGATTCAGGCTGGGAAAGGTCGCGAAAATACAGCGCATTACCTTCCTTCCCGGATCCGCGCTCATTCACATACAGAATTAAAAACCGTTCATCTTCCGTTGTCTCCAACACATGAAAGCGGTGTGGATTCTGCCGATCTTCGTAAACCAGCCGATCGGCGGATTGAGGGGAGCCAACCTGATGGTAATAGACCTTGTGGAACTCATTTCTAGAGGATAGCTCTGTCCCTGGTTCAGGCGCGTCATAGCGACTGTAATAAAAACCATTACCCTGCCAAGCAATATTAGAAACTTTTACCCACTGAAGTTCATCCGGCAGCCGTTCTCCGGTAGCAACGTCCATAACGTGATAAGTTTCCCAGTCTGAGCCCCCCTCGGAAATACCGTAGGCAGCATACCGCCCCTCTTTGGAGAGAACAAAATTGATCAGACGAGTCGTCCCATCTTCAGAAAACTGATTGGGATCAAGCAAGACCTCGGGTTCTCCCCCTAAACCATGTTGCCGATAGAGGACGTTCTGATTTTGTAACCCATCATTTTTAAAGAAGAAATAATGGTCACCTCTTCTGACTGGCGCAGAATATCTAGGATAGCTATACAGCGCCTGCAGACGATTCATCAGGGCCTGACGATAGGGGATATCTGTCAAGTAAGCAGAAGTTAGCTGGTTTTGGGCTTCCACCCACCGGACAGTCGCCGGTGAAGTTTGATCCTCTAACCAACGATAGGGATCGGTAACGGGGGAGCCAAAATAGTGATCCGTTTGTAAAACTTTAGGCGTTTCAGGATAGGGAAGCCTTTGTTGACGGGCGCTTTGAAACACCTGAGCTAGTCCCCTTTGAGCTAAAAAGGCGGCGTCCCTTCTACCCCTTGCTCTCGCTAAAACGTCTGGAGTCAATGCTAGGACAAGCAGAGAGGACACAATAATCATTGGTAATCGTGACATAGGAACTCTGTAATTTTTGCTGACATACAGCGTATACGCCTCAAGTTTAAGCTTATCCGCAATGTCTTTAATTGGACCTACCCAAGAGCAAGGCTCCCTGCTCTCCTGGCTCCCCCTACTCCCCTTGGCTCAGCTCAACTTAGGGAACTGCGGCTAAATAACATCCCATCTACCCTGAGAGGATTTTAGATTTTGGATTTTAGATTTTAGATTTTGGATTGGGTCATCAGGAATGGCCTGTCCCCTATTCCCTGCTCCCTATCTCCCTACCCCGGCGCTCCCTGCCCTCCCCTGCCTCCCCATCTCCCCCATCTCCCCCATCTCCCCCATCTCCCCCATCTCCCTTCTCCCTACTGGGACTTTATTTTTACGCTAATCCCTTAGGAGTCAGACTGGGCGACAATAGGCCTGTACAGGACTCGGGGAA
>JAKSDM010001129.1 GCA_022360135.1 Pseudanabaenales cyanobacterium
CCATTCTCATTTAGAGAGTTGATCGCTTATGAATCAACACGATTGAACCCACAACACCTGTTAACTGTGTCAAATCTGCTCACACGGTCAAACCTTTTCGAGTCGCCCCGGCAAAGCCGGGGGTTTACCAATCATTAATTATCGGGGTTATCCGAACGGTTTTGACAAGCTTTTATCAAGGCTGCTTAATTCGCTCAATTCCTGAGTAGATATTGAACCGCCGCTTGCGCAAAAAACCGATGAGGGTGACGCCAAATTCACGGGCGATCGCCATTGCCAAACTACTAGGCGCAGAGATTGCACATATAATTGGGACGCCTGCAACCAGACACTTTTGCAAAATTTCGAAGCTAGAGCGCCCGCTAACCATAACAATGTGGCGACTTAAGGGCGACTCACCCGCCAGGAAGGCGGAGCCAATCAGCTTATCCAGAGCATTATGTCTGCCGATGTCTTCCCGCAGCCGCAATAGGCTCCCTTCCCAGTCAAACAGGGCGGCGGCGTGTAACCCGCCGGTCGCCTTGAAGACCCCCTGAGCCGCCTGTAGTTTATCGGGAAGACTATAAATCACCTCTGGAGAGATCTGCAGATCGGTGGGGATTTGTGGACAGCCTCGCAGTTGTAAGGCTTCAATGCTAGCTTTACCGCAGACGCCACAGGCGCTGCTGGTGTAAAAGTGACGTTCAAGGGATTTGAGATGCGGCCTTAAGCCAGCCCGTAGCGTCACGTTGATAATATTTTGTTGTTGCCTCCCATCCAAGTTTGGATCAACACAGTAGCTCATACGGGAGATATCGTCTGGCTGGTGAATTACGCTCTCGCTGTACAGAAAACCGGCAGTCAGATCAAAGTCAGCGCCTGGCGTTCGCATGGTGATCGCTAAGGTTTGTGGAGGCGAGGTGAGCCTGATTTCTAGCGGTTCTTCCGTCGCCAACTGGTCGGTGCGCGATCGCACCCGGCCCTGTTCCACGACCCAAACTTTTGCTTTCGTTTTGCTTCCCGGAAGCTTGTTCATGGGCTAACGGATACTCACAAATCCAACCTTTGAGATCAGTTCTTGACCTTGCGAGGTCAGTATCAGCCGAGCGTAAGCTTCTCCGGCTTGCTGGTCAGTTTGGTTATTCTGCTTAACGATCACAAATAATCGGCGGGTAATGGGATAATCCCCCTGCTGAAATACGGTAGTGTTCAATTGGTTGCGTTGGGCAGGGCAGGCGTTAGGCTGCACCAACGG
>JAKSDM010000093.1 GCA_022360135.1 Pseudanabaenales cyanobacterium
ATGGTGAAGTTGGAGGAGAACTACCGCTCTACCGAAAATATTCTCCAGGTCGCCAACCACCTAATTGAGAACAACACAGAGCGGATCGATAAGGTGCTGCGGCCCACTCGGGGAGAAGGGGAAGCCATCTTCTGCTACCAGGCCGATGACGAAACTGCCGAAGCAGAATTTGTGGTTGAACAAATCCGCAATCTGGAATTTAAATATCCCGAACTCCACTGGGGCGACTTCGCCATTCTGTATCGCACCAACGCCCAGTCCCGCAGTTTTGAAGACGTGCTCGTCCACTACCAGATTCCTTATCAGGTGGTCGGTGGGCTGCGGTTCTACGACCGCAAAGAAATTAAAGATGTGCTGGCCTATTTGAGAGCGATCGCCAATCCGTTAGACACCCTCAGCCTCAAGCGCATTATCAATGTTCCCCGGCGCGGCATTGGCAAATCCACCCTGGAGAAATTGGAGAACGCCGCCCAGATGCTGGGGGTCTCCCTATGGGAAATCATTAGTGACGCAACGTCGGTGAAGACGCTCGCTGGTCGATCTGCTAAGTCGGTAATTGGCTTTGCCGCCATGATTAAATCCTGGCAGGCGAAGGGGGAGCAATCATCTGCTTCGGAAATTGTCCAGGGAGTGATGGATGACTCTGGCTATATTCAGGATTTGAAGACTCACGGGACCGATGAGGATCTGGATCGGGTGCAGAATGTGCAGGAACTGTATAACGCCGTGCTGCAATTTGAGGAAGACAGCGATGATAAAACCCTAGAGGCGTTTCTAGCCAATGCGTCTCTGGCCTCGGACCTGGACAATCTAGACGAACAGCAGACCCAAGTCTCTTTGATGACGCTCCATTCTTCGAAAGGGTTGGAGTTCCCGGTGGTGTTCCTGGTGGGCCTGGAGCAGGGTCTATTCCCTAACCATCGCTCGTTGGAAGATCCAGCGGCGACGGAGGAGGAGCGAAGACTCTGCTATGTCGGTATCACCCGCGCTCAAGAGCGACTGTTTATCTGCCACGCCCGTGAACGGCGACTCTATGGCAATCGGGAGCCCGCCAGCCCGTCTCTTTTCCTGGCGGAGCTGCCGCCCGATTATATTGATACGAATCGGGCGGCGGCTCTCCCCCAGCGCTGGACGAAACCGATGCGCGAAGTGAAGCAACGACGCCTCGATCCACCCGGTGCCCATGAGAAGGATTGGACCGTGGGCGATCGCATCATCCACAAAGCGTTTGGTGAAGGAAAGGTGACTCATATTTTTGGGGCAGGAAACAAGATCTGCCTGGCGATTAAGTTTCCCGGCATGGCGCAGAAGATTATTGATCCGAAGATGGCGGCGCTTCAGAAAGTTGAGTGACAGCTTTGAAGGGAAC
>JAKSDM010000018.1 GCA_022360135.1 Pseudanabaenales cyanobacterium
CTCACACGTCAACAACTCCCCATCCGCCCTCACCTCATACGTCTCCGGATCCACCTCCATCCGAGGCGTCGCCTCATTCAACTTCATATCCGCCTTGCCAATCCGCCGCGTATTCGCCACCGCCGCCACCTGATGCTGCAGCTGGATTTGCTCCGGCGCCCCCGCCTCCAATGCCGCCTGAGACACAAACGTCAGCGACGTGGCCGCGATCGCCCCTCCATAACTGCCAAACATCGGCCGCATATGAATCGGTTGGGGCGTCGGGATACTGGCATTGGGATCTCCCATCTGAGCCCAGGCGATCGCCCCCCCCTTGATCACAATCTCTGGCTTCACCCCAAAAAACGCAGACTTCCAGAGACAGAGATCCGCCAACTTCCCGACTTCTATCGACCCCACCTGGTCCGCAATCCCGTGAGTAATCGCCGGATTAATCGTATACTTCGCCACATACCGCTTCGCTCGCAGATTGTCATTGCGGTCTGAGTCTTCCGGCAAAGGTCCCCGCTGCACCTTCATCTTGTGGGCCGTCTGCCAGGTGCGGATAATCACCTCCCCCACCCGTCCCATCGCCTGGGAGTCAGAGGCGATCATACTAAAGGCCCCTAAATCGTGCAAAATGTCCTCAGCCGCGATCGTTTCCCGCCGGATTCGGGACTCCGCAAACGCCACATCCTCCGGGATGCTAGCGCTGAGGTGATGGCACACCATCAGCATATCCAGGTGCTCATCCAGTGTGTTGCGGGTATAGGGACGAGTGGGATTCGTCGAAGACGGCAGCACATTGGCCTGGCCGCAGACCTTAATAATGTCCGGTGCATGGCCTCCCCCCGCCCCTTCCGTATGATAGGTGTGAATTGCCCGATCCTTGAAGGCGGCGATGGTATTTTCCACAAACCCCGCCTCATTCAACGTATCGGTATGGATCGCCACCTGCACGTCAAACTCATCCGCCACACTCAGGCAGGTGTCAATCGTGGCAGGCGTTGTGCCCCAATCCTCATGCAGCTTCAGCCCCATCGCTCCAGCCCGCACCTGCTCCGCCAGACCCTCCGGCTTGGCGCTATTCCCCTTCCCCAGAAACCCCAAGTTCATCGGAAAGGCGTCAGCGGCTTGCAACATGCGATGGATATTCCAGGCCCCCGGCGTACAGGTAGTAGCGTTGGTGCCCGTGGCAGGCCCCGTACCGCCGCCGATCATAGTGGTGACGCCGGACGCGATCGCCGTTTCAATCTGCTGCGGACAAATAAAGTGAATGTGGGAATCAATCCCCCCCGCCGTCAGAATCATCCCTTCCCCAGCCACGATCTCCGTCGAAGGGCCAATAATAATCGAAACATTATCCTGAATATAGGGATTACCCGCCTTTCCAATGTGGGCGATGCGACCATCTTTGATGCCAATATCCGCCTTGACAATACCCCAATAGTCCAGAATCAGGGCATTGGTAATCACCATATCCACCGCCCCATCGGCGCGGGAAATGGGCGACTGTCCCATACCATCGCGGATCACCTTACCCCCGCCAAATTTGACCTCATCACCGTAGAAAGTGGCGTCCTGCTCTACTTCAATGATCAATTCTGTATCAGCCAGGCGGATGCGATCGCTCACCGTTGGCCCATAGGTTTCGGCATAGGCGCGGCGATCCATGCGATAACTCATGCGGTGCTCCCTCTTTTCTCAATCACAACTGCCAATTTCAAGCAAACCACTGTAGTGTAAGCCTTTTATAGTAATTTCTCGTGTGTGGAAGATATCTCAGTAAAGACGAA
>JAKSDM010000789.1 GCA_022360135.1 Pseudanabaenales cyanobacterium
AGAATCGGCAACCGCTCCCAAGACATCTGCAGTCACTTCCGCTTGAACCGTCAAGTCACCTCGGGCCGCCCCTTCCACATCGTCCAGCAGACGAATGACCTGGCGCTGTAGATCTTCCTTGGCCTGCTCCTGTTCCTGCGCCTTCCTTTGAGCTTCACTGGTAGTGGTGAGAATAACCCGAGCCATCTGGTTGAAACCGTGGGAGAGCTGTCCAAAATCATCTTCGGCAAAGACAGTCGCCCGGGCTGAAAGATTTCCTTGGGCCACCGCATCAAACTGAGCCTTCAAATCTTCGACCGCCTGTTTGGTTGGACGATCAGCCAAATAGCCTAGCCCAAGAACAGTGACCAAACTGGACGTCCCCGCAAAGAAAGTCATCAAAGCTGGATAGATCAGATCAATTTGCCCAGATCGAGCAGCAGCAGCAGAACGACTATTGACCAGACTCAAATTAACCGCCGCCACAACCAGTGCCGATACAACCCCAGCGGCCCCGGCTACAATCCAACGCTTGTAACCAATAGATGCATTTTCTAAAAATGCTAAGCCCCTCTGCCCATTACTCCTGGTAGGCTCAACGGGGTGATCTTCCCCTTGGGTAAACACAGGCAGTTGATCAGCCGCGCCTGAGAGGCCAAAAATCTCCTCTTCCCCGATCAAAGATTGATCGCCACTATCACTGGAGCTGATGTCAAAGGCCGAACTACCAGCCCCATTTTTGAAACTCTCATCTGCAGCTCCAAACCTCGAAGAGCCGACAGAGGGACTGGTAAAACCAGCGGAACTATCTGAAAGTTCAAAGTCTGGCATACTCCCCAGATCATCGAATTCATCAAATTCGTCCAGAAAATCAACATTGCCCTGTCCACTCTCTAACCCTTCTGAGAGGCTATCCGAAACCCCACTACTGTCAGCAAAATCTTCTTCTTTGAATTCATCTTCTACTTCAGCGGAGATGCCTGACTCATTACCCTGAAAGGAGGAAACAAACGTCTGATCGGCTTGCCCACCATAGTCACTGGAATCTGGAATTGAGAACCCGGGTGCGCTAGCAACAGAATCACCCAGAGGCGGAGTGGCCGACTCTTCCTCTGAACCTGGCATGAAAAGGGTCTGATCATCAACTGTGTAAGGATTGCTAGAGTCAAACGGATCATCGACATCAAAGGGCTCATTGACCGGTTCTTGATCAAACAGCCCATCGACTGACCCCTCGTCAAACAGTCCATTGACCGGCTCCTCATAATCAGCCTCAGGGTAACCGTCCCGTAGAGTATCTTGACCCTGATTACGAGGGGCGTCTCGAAATGAATCGGACGCTCCAAAAACCTGATCAAACTCCTCAGAGAATCTAAAATCAGGGTCATCGCTAAACACATTTTCTCCCTCTAGCGCACTCTCTTCCTGGATCGAACGATCGCCAAAAGCATCAGACGGTTTGGCGGAGAAAGGGTCTACAAATTCATCGGTGAAGAGGTTGTCAACAACCCCAGCAGACGGGGTATCCGTTTCATTGAATGGGGATTCCACATCAAACGGATCTTGAAAATCTGTGAAATCGCCTGAATTAGCAACGGGCTCAGAGGCGCCTACATTCTCATCACTGGCGACCCCATCGTCGAAAGGCTTGAGGGCTGAATTCCCTAAATTATTTAACGAGTTATGGGAATCTATGTCTGCTTTGGAGTCAATCGAATCAACACTATCAAAATTGAAATCAGCGAAGTCTAGATCATCGGCATCGATCAGATCTTCGTTTCCCATTGGTTCGGGCGAATCCTGCCAACCCGGGTCATCCCCATACTCATCTTGGACGGCGAAATCGCCATAGAGACTTGCGGAGGAGCCATCTTCATGATTGTATTCAATCTTATTATCAGCTTCGGAGAAATCGGTAAATTGGCTCGCATATGCCAGTCCATTGTTGGCATAGTCAATAAATTCTGGATCAGAGGTTACCCCCAAGACAGATTCATATTGAACTCGGGCTACATCGAAACGCTGCAAGCCGTAGCAATAAATATGTCCACGCAATAGCAGGACATTAGGGTCGTATGGATACTCCTCGGCCAGTTGGTCAATCGCAGCCGCCGCCTCTTCATAGCTGCCTTGCATGTAGGCTCTCTCAGCTTTCTGATATGCTTGAGAGTAATCAGTGCCTGAAGCCATTTGCTTTCTCCTGCCAGTGCCAGTATCCCAATCACGTTACATCGCGCCTTCATGCCGCCCACCGTGCTGATCGCAGAATTGCGATTTGATCTAAGAGTCGGAGCGTATCGTTGTCTTCGAGATCGACAATCCACTCCCCTTTTAAGAAGGGAGCCATCGTGTCTGGAAAATTTCTAGACACTTGAATATCATCAATATCCAGCCAATCAGTCCCAACAATCCGGTTAACCGCTAAGCCTAGCATAGTTCCTTGATCTTCGACAGCAATCACTGGAATTTCAGAGCGATCCGTATTCAGGGGTGTAGGATATCCTAAAAATTGTCCCAAGTCCGCCACCCAGATTACTCTTCCCTGTTCATTCAGTGTTCCTAACAATAAAGGAGAAACATTAGGAACTGGGGTGATGCGGTCTGGTGACTGTTCAATAATTCGGCGAATTCCTGTAGCCGGTAAAGCGAACTCATCGCCAGAAGACACATAGAATCTTAAGTGTAATTCACCTTCTGGGGTTTCTAACGCTTGCAGCTCAGGTGCCTGATCTTGCCCTCTGCTGGTTAGAAAATCAGGATTGCCAACCATAATAAATAACCTACTAAATCCACTATCCTCGCAGCAGTTGCTTAACCGTACCTACTAATTCTGTAGGCTGGAAGGGTTTGGCAATATAGGCGTCAGCCCCTTGCTTCATCCCCCAATAGCGATCAAATTCTTCCCCTTTGGAGGAGCACATAACAACAGGAACATTTTGAGTGGCGGGGTCGGCCTTGATCCGGCGGCAAACTTCGTAACCATTCATCCGGGGCATCACAATGTCCAGAACAACTAGATCGGGAGGCTGCACCTGAATTCTTTCAAGGGCTTCCACTCCGTCACTCGCTACCGTTACTTTCAGCCCGCTCCCTCTCAGCAATTCAGTAATCATCTCCCGCTGAGCAGAACTATCTTCTACAACTAGAACCGTGTTCATACCCCTAACCATTCTTGAACAACCCTCATTAATGGGATCACGGTATGGCTAATAATCAACTCCCTGGCGCATCACTAAACAATCTACGGCTATCTAACGCTATCCTGTGACTAATAAGGTACCCCTAAATTAACGAATTACTAAATTCTTCAATAAATTACCCAATCAGAATTGAATGTGAAGTTTTAGTTTATCTTTTGGCGACTACTTACTCAACTTGGGTTATGTATAGATCTAGACAGTTGACCCGTGGCGCCCATTTCCAACTCATCCGCAATTGCCTCAGCCAGCAGGTTCTCTGGTTGGGGCCGTTGGGGATTACCCAAGCCAACATACTTTTCCACCAACATCAGTAACTCACTGGCTCCAAAAGGTTTTGTGAGATAATCGGTGGCCCCTGTCATATAGGCTTTAACCCGATCAATAAAGCCATCTTTACCGGTCAACATGACAATTGGAGTTCGTCTGAAAACGGTGGATTGTCGCAGCATGGCGCAAAGTTCATAACCCTCTAACTCAGGCATCGCAATATCACACAGGATCAGGTCAGGTTTGAGTTGAAACAGAAGACTGAGTGCTTTCAGCGGATTGCCAATTGAGGTGACTTCGTAGCCCTGATCATCCAGGATTTGTTCAACGGTTTGACGCACAACTGCGCCATCGTCAATGCAAACGATGCGAGGAACCTGGCTCTCTTGCCAAAGTTCTTGTCCATCGGGATATCGAGAAACTGGTTCAGAGACGTTATGGACAAACTGGACCAGTCCATGTTTGACATAGGGAAAAATGGCTTTAGCCACCGTCAAGATATCTCGATTGAGATAGCGCGCTATCTGGCGGACAGAGGTTCGACCATCCATCCAATCGGATAGTCGGGCAAAGGCGTTTTTGGGCAAATTGTCGCGTAGACTTTCAAGATCTGGAATAATCGGACACTGCTGGGGAGATTGGATATGGGGATTGAACTGTTTCCATTCCTGGATTTGCTTGGTAATCTCTATCACCAGCGGCCCGATTTCTAAGGTGGTTAGTTGAGGATTCAAGGCTGTGCCCAGCTTAAACACAAAGGACCCTTGGTGTAGACTAAGTAAATCAAACAGGGTCTCACGCACCATGTTCTGCAGAATTGAACGGCCCTGTTCAGGGCTCAGGATATGGCGCTCAAGTAAGGTCCATAAGGATCCATATTCCGGCAAATTGAATGAGGCGATCGCGTTAATAGCGGGGCTGTCGAGGGCTGTATGCAGGTTGTAGTGATGCAAATAGTCGCGTAGGCGCCCTAAGCTACCGTCGGTATTTCCGGCATAAACGATTTGACCATTCAAAAAGAAGACCAGCCAAGCCGGTTGGGATACAACCGACTCTAGGCGCTGTGTCGGCTTAACCCATGCCGATGAACCGTATGCTTCAACATAGAGTTCACCCGTTCTCTGGCCCAGTTCGATGAGCTGCAGGATACTGCGGATATCAATTTCGGTTAACTGGCCCTGCATGAAATTAGACGTTGGTTTTCATAGGGTATCTTAACTGCTGGAGTTTAGACTCATACCGTAAAAAGCACTATCTGTAGAGCTTTTTAGGCTTGTATTTTGACTATATGTAGTGCTTTGTCTAAACTCCACTGCCTGAATGAGTGATCGGGGGAACGGCGAATTAGCCGACGTCCCGCCAACCGTCTCAGCTAGCGTTCGAATTCCCAAAAGGTCATCTGAGCTAAGTCGATCCGCTAAGATTAAAGCACTAACCTGATGGTGTGAGCTTGAGACAACCCTCCAAAGTCCTGATTCAGATGAGTTAAGCCTAAACCACGCCTTATGCCCCAAGTATAATTCTCTTAAACAACAATTTCTGACGGAGATCAGAAACTATTCTTTAGTCTGTCCCTTAGACGACGGTTTGACTGCTTAAAGCGCTTATGACTAATAAATTTGTGGGCTGGTCACCGTGGCCTATACTCTCCTAATCTAGAGGTCCCATTAGTGATTAGTGATCGATTCGTTCCATTTTTTGCCCTATATGTTTGTACTTTAGTTCAGACAGCTAAATAGTTTATCGTTGGAGACAGCTTTTAATATAGGGTGTCAGTAAGGCAGGTTGGGAATACTCTCATAGATACGTAAGATATCGATTGATTGGATGACCATCCGCCCAAGCTAGAGAATTTTTGATAGGCTGCTTAGACAGCATTGGGCAAGTTGAGTTAGCGTCAAACTAAATGATAAGGGGTGGTTATATTTATGCGCTTAGGTTATGCGCTTAGGAGGCTAAACCCATTTCCGCCTAAGGTTTAGTTAAATCCTAATACTACCCTTTACACTAGAAACAAGCTGGAGTGGGATTAGGATAGATCTTCAGCTCCCTCTAGACATGACCCGATGAGTTTGATTGTAAACATAGTCAGCGGTTACTTGGGTTAGGTTTACTGGGTTAGGTAGGTACAGAGACAATTTGTTACATTATCAATTGTTAGATTTCGAGAAGGCAATTCAGGAAGATATATCAACAAGAGGACGATCGGC
>JAKSDM010000012.1 GCA_022360135.1 Pseudanabaenales cyanobacterium
AACAACGCAAATTCGTTGCTAAACCACCATGAATCGCGAGAAATTGTTAACTTTTGTTGCAAAATTGGAGTTCTGAAAGCCTTTCCCTAAAAGGATTTCAGCCTTATTGCACTTCGTGACAGTAACCCTGCAATTACCCCATATAGCTATAGGTATAGCTATAGGATCGATTTCTCTGCGTGGGCTGACAATGCGCCCGTATCTATTTACCTTGGCAAGAAGGCAGTTGATTCCTATAGAAAACGAGGAATGTTTGTTGAGGCTATACGGGAAGCAATGTCAAATCCCGAGCATCAGCATTGTTTCTTCTTCGGTGTATATCCAGAGGCTAAAGCTGTGCCGTCTGACAGAGGGGAGTTTGTAGTGTATAGCGCCGAGCTTGAAAATCTAGATCATGTGGTGATCCGTGAAGTACAGCCCTAACACCTGCGTTCAGGTGCGTCTGGCACGCGTAGCAGGTCAGACGTCACCTGAACGCAGGTGTTAGACATTATCCAAATAAGGTAGGAATTGTATTAACAATTGTTGGGAAATCAATAGTTTCAATAGCTTTTTGTAAACCAGTCATGTTACAAACGCAAGTAGAACAGTCGCTATCATCTCGAAGAATACATTTGCCTACTGATTTACCATCAAAACCCAAACTTTCAATCCTTAAAGCAATTGGGCATTCAGTAAAGTCCTTGATTATGTGCTCTGGCTCAAATAAGAATTGATTAACTTTAGGTTGATTGAAAGGGAAAAGACGCCAACCATATTGTTCTGCTTTTGCTTCAATTGCCTTTTTGAGTAATTGTCGCTCTTCTAAGGTAAAAGCGAAGGGGTCTTGGGGGCTAGTCGCCGTTGTACCTGAAACAACAATTCCTCGTAGCTTAGCGATATCTCGTACTAACCAATCGATAGTTTCTCCAAATCGTTTTATATTAGGAGGAGTTAGGGTCATATGAACAAATGCGCCTCGCTCCGATTCATTAATATTTTTGACGATCGCAGCACTCATTCCGGTTAAATTTTTGAACTGATGGTTTTCAAAAAAGCCTCCGGGATCTCTAGATTGATTATGAATGTCTGGAGGGCCATCAATGCTAACGAAAATGGTGGCGGAAGTTGGTAAATAGGGCAATTTAGCGGCGCCATTGGTGACGACCCAAACAATCGGGAAGTTATCAGCTGCATAGCGAAGTACTTTGGGGGCCAAAGCAGGTTCTCCTCCAACCAAAGTTACATGAACAATTCCGCTTTCTTTAAGTTCTTTAAGAACGCCAAAGATGTGCTGCTTTGGCTGCTTTTGCTCATGCTTTGTAAGCTGAGAATACCCTGCCATTCTCTGATTCTGATTCCAAGTTGAAGGATAAACATAACAATAATGACAGCCTGCATTGCAACGGTCAGTTACTTCAACTGAAGCGGCAAACCCCTTACCCTCTCGAAGCAGTTTCCAAATTGCTCTACTACTGGCAGATACAAGCGTTGTTGCCCGTCTAATTTTTTGGCTTAAACTGTATTTTGGTTGATAAGGAACAAATGTTGTCATATTCTCTCCAAAGGGGTGGGTTCGAGTTCTACTACGGAATATCAGGGCTTTTAGCGATTTATAAACTCTTATTTCAGTGCCATTCTACTATACGGACAGTTCGCAATATATCTAGCTCATTCTGAGTGGATAGACTGAAACAGTAGATCTAATAAGTAGTTATGTGTAATCAAGCGATTAAAGGAAGAAGTAATGTCAGGAAGTTATCCTAAAAGGATTAAAGAATTACCATTGTATGATGGAAGGTTCGATGCATACAAACTAGAAGCACAAGAAGGTGATGTGCTGTTTGCAAGTTATCCAGCAGGTACAAAAATTCCAGTACATACGCATGAAACGGACAATCATGGAGTAATCACTAAAGGTGAGTTGATTCTAAGCATGAAAGGTGATATTCAAAGGTTTGAGGTAGGGCAATGGTATCATGTGCCAGCAAACGTAGAGCATTCGGCTAGTTTTGAAGTGGAAACAGATGAAATTGAATTTTGGTTTAAGAGCGGTACATAACAAGGGTTAAGGCGCTAGCAAAATGAAAATTTTAGGTGTAAATGATTTAATCTTCTTACAAGAATATTGATTTGTTAGGCAGCTAAAATTGAGGGTCTGCAATACTGAAAAGCAGAGTGTAAAAAGTTGAGTTGAGAGTGCTGTTTCGACGAATTAACTTTAATGAGAGTCAAGAGGAATTCAATGTCATACCAATTTGATTTGAAGCTGAGTATAATAAATCTTTGTCCGGCAAGGTTTTCAGCGAATCTATTCTGCTCACCTTTATATAGTTTTGGTATCAGTTACAGGAACTTGGTACAACGAATTAGGCTCGGTGATGAGTCTTCTCGTAGATGGAGCATCAATTACTGGAACTTACCAAACGGCAGTTGGTGACGCCAGTGGTATCTATCAATTGGCGGCTAGGAAGAAACGGATGCCAGCACACCCTGTTTGAGGAATACAGCAGTGCGATCGCTCGATCGTGTAGGGTGATCACCTCTCTCCTAGCAACCCGGCAAGAATTGAACCTGCATTTTACAGCCGGAAATCCTTGTAGACGATTAACGTAGACGATTAACAGCTTATCAGCTATGAACACATTATCTCCGGCACGAATCATGGAAGTTGGCCTGGCCTTCTGGCCAGCGAAAGTCCTGCTCTCTGCGCTAGAGGTCGGACTATTCACAAAACTGGGCGCCAACGCCATGACTGGCCGCGAACTGCAGCTTGCTCTTGGCTTGCATCCGCGAGCGAATCCCGATTTTTTCGACACGCTTCTGGCCCTTAACTTTCTGGAGCGTGACGGTGATGGCCCTGAGGCGCGATACCGCAATACGGCGGAAACCGCATTGTTCCTCGATCGGAACAGCCCCCAATTCATGGGAGGCTTCCTCGAAATGGCCAACGCTCGCCTGTATCAATTCTGGGGCGACCTTACCGAAGGACTCCGGACGGGCAAGCCGCAGAACGAGATCAATACCACCACC
>JAKSDM010000947.1 GCA_022360135.1 Pseudanabaenales cyanobacterium
ATTGGCCGCCAGAGTGTCCTCAGACCGCCCCTTTTCGGGACAGTCACCCTCTGATCTGAGCAAATATCCATCGTGATCGATATAGGTGGTGTAAAGCGCAACCGGCGTTTGGGTCTGGGGGTGCAGCAGCAGGGGAATCAGGTCCGTTGCATCAGCAGGCGCTTCAATCAGGACCGCCGCTGGTTTTTCGGTCAAAATCCACTGCTGAACATGCCAGGCGCAGGCGGGACTGTGATGCCGAATGGGAAAGAATGTCAAACGCTCTTGGTGGAGCGATCGCAACACATCGTCGAGGGGAGGGAGGGGAGGCATGGGGAGGGGAGGGGTGTGGGGTGTGGGGGTATGGGGTTAGCTTGAGGGAGCAAATCGCATAAACTTTATAGTACAATTGAACTATATTAATGCAGTCATCATGGCATTTCAGGAGCCTCCACCTAAGCTGGAATGTTCTAACTTGGGAAGAATTCATGGATCATGGGCCATTAGACCTGTTCAGAAGAAGCAGAGGCGCCCTAGATGAAGCGTTCAAAACCCGAATTTTCTTTTTGATAGTTCTGATTACAGCACGCCTAAGTTATTTTTGAAGAATTCTATGAGTCAAATGGATGAGTCAAATGACCAATGACCAATGACCAATAAATTTTAGAGCAAAAGTTTAGAGCAGTAGCCTTGTTGCTGATTTCTCATTGCTGATTTATGGAGGGAGATCGCCTGATGATGTCAGATCTGAAGAACTTACTCAACCTCTCCCGGGACGCCCTCGAATTATTAGAACAAGCTCTCCAGACATTCTGTGAACTAGACGCTGAACTACTCCCTCGACTGCTGCGCTATGTCGTAGATGGCAATGATGAAACTGTAGTGGCGGACCTGGTGAGCGCCAAGCAACAGCAGTTGAAACAGCGCCAGCAAAATTTGCAAAGCCATATTCAGGCAGTACAGTTCATCGCCCCAGTTGTGCATTTCTCTCATGTCCAAACTAGAAACCGCTTGGTCGATGACCCGCTAAATTCATTTTTGTCTATTGTCAACATTTCAGATGCTGGATTCTTCTGTCGGTTGAGTCAGGTGTGGTGTAGTCTCTTCAGCGGGCATATCTATGCATCATCTAGTCCAGTGCATCCGCCGCCTTTAAAGGCGCAAATGCCATGGTTCCTTCAGCGGGTTGCGCCTTATTCACAAACTGCCTCAAAACCCGTCTGCGCCGTGACGGCGGATATTATTGACGCCATGTATGTCGAAGCTGGCGAACCGGCAGGAACATTCGCCCGTGAAGTCTATATTCTTGCCTCGAACAACTACCCGCAACAACTGTTAGTTAACTGTGGCGTTAATCTCAATGGGTTTATCACCTATACCCTGAAGCACGCCTCTATTGTGCTAGAGGCTCTAGAACAGCCCCAGCGCGATCGCCGGATTCACGCCCTGCAAGTACTGATAAAAGGTGAGGTTCCGATTGCTCGCTTTACGGAGGCGATCGCCAACCTGGCGCTATCTTCCGCCAAGAGCGAACGAGAACTCGCGGCAAAATTGCTGCAGCAAGATCCTCAGGCAGCTGTCCCTGTTCTCCAAACCAAGGCTGAATCGGGTAATTCCAGCGAACGTCAACAGGCCGTCAAGCTATTGTGGAATCTGGTCGGAGAGGAGGTGAGACCCGTTTTAGAATCCCGACTAGTCGTGGAAAAAGCCGCCAAGGTGCGATCGGCGATTGAGCAACTGATGGTGACGCCGACTGAGGGGATTGTTGAACAAACGACCTTAACGTCAGCACCGTTGCAACAAGTAGAATTTAATGTCCCTGTTCCCGAGAGCGCCGGAGATATCCTAGAAAAAATTCGGGACGCCTTTAATCAAGACAGAATCCAATCCTGTAAAAGCTTCTTTCAATATCTAAAAAATCTCCATAATTCCTCGCCCCAGGTCAATATCTTGGCGATGAATAATCTTTCGAAGACAACGGCGGACGCCATCATTGAGTTGTTGGATGAAATCAAGACTAATCCTCAGTTAGATGAAGATGAAGCACAGCGACAATTCAGCACAATCATTAACCAAGACGATGATCAGTCAAACGTGATACTTTCAAACCTGACTAAGACTTTGCAAGAGGGAACTTATGCTGACTGCTGCAATTACCCACATGCCCCTGGATATTACCACTTAAACCATCTCCAGGAAAACATCAAAACATTATTGACACTAACCGAATTTCAACTCATTCATGTGGTTCGGCTGCTGATCCTAATGGGGCGATTGGTCGACAAAAGGTATGCTCAATATTCCAGTTTTCTACTTGATCATGAGGGGCATGAGTTGCTTCTGTGTTATCGCCAACATCATCCCGAGTGTGGTGATTTGCGAGAGCTGGCCGCCGTGCTTGAATGCCTGCATCTTTCCCCAGACCGGATTGGGGATGACATTCTTGGTGCTTGGGGGAATAGTAGCTTTTGGCGCTGGGGACAGGAAGCCATATGGCCGTATTTTGCAGAAAGAGTATATTTACTAGAGAGCGTCCTATCTCCCAATACGGGTCATAATTGGGAGAGTCAATATGAAAACCGCAAACGGCGGCAAAATGGATTCAAGGTGCTGAAGACATTTCCGCAGCCGCCAGCTGAGTTAATGCCAGTACTCTGGAACTTAGCCTTTGAGGGACCAAAAACTGAGCGAGCCATTGCTCAAGATTGCCTGAATGATTTTGGCGGGACCCAAACTAGAATCCTAACAGCTCTGTTTGATCCCAATCGTGAGACGCGGACGATCGCGGCTGACTGGCTCGGCGATCGCGGCGATGTAACGGCCATTGAGCCCCTGAAGCAAGCCCTGAAGCAGGAGAAAAGCGAGGCCGCCAAAGATACGATGTTGCGATCGCTAGAAAAGCTGGGCGCCTCGGTGGATGAATTTTTGGATCGCAAAAACCTGCTCAAGGATAGTCAAACCCTGCTCAAAAAAGGAATTCCGGGGATTCTGAGTTGGTTTCCCTTTACAGCCGCGCCAACCATACATTGGCATGATACTGGCGAGATGGTAGAGCCTCATATCCTCAAAGGACTGATTCTGCAATGTTTCAAGCAAAAGACCCCGGAACCGGGGCCAATTCTGCGGCGCTATGTGGCCCTGTGGTGGGCTGATGAGCGAGAAGCGTTAGGTCAATTTGTGCTGCAGAGCTGGATAGCCCAAGATACAGCCCCGGCCTACAGCCCCGAAGCCGCTGATCGGTTGGCTCAAACCCAGGCGCAACAGCAAATCCAGTATTATCAGCAGCTGCAACAGCGCCATCCTCATACGGCGGGAGCAAACTATTCCACCCCCACCTACGATGAGCTATACCAGCAAGCCTACAACCGCCTGACCCACGAGTGCATCGGCAGCGCGATTAAAGAGAAGGGGATTTTGGCGATCGCATCGGCCTGCTGTGGCGGCAGCGCGATCACCCCCATCAACACCTACCTGAAAACCTGGTACGGCAGACGCACGGCCCAGTGCAAAACCCTGCTGCAGGTGCTGGTCTGGATTGAAGATAACAGCGCCATCCAGCTCTTGCTCTCCGTCGCCAATCGCTTTCGCACCAGGGGAATTCAAAAGGAAGCCGAAAAGTTGGTGAGTGAGCTGGCCGAACGCAACGGTTGGAGTCGGGATGAATTGAGCGATCGCACCATTCCCACCAGCGGATTTGACCAGGGGGTGGAGCAAGTCCTCGACTACGGCCGTCGCCAGTTCACCCTGCTGCTGGATACCGACATGAGTTTAGTCCTGAAGAATCCAGACGGTAAGGTCATCAAGTCGCTGCCTGCCGGTCGCAAAGACGAAGATCCTGACCAGGTCAAACTTGCCAAAAAGCAGCTTTCCGACGCCAAAAAGCAGCTGAAGCAGGTGCTGACGATGCAACGAGAGCGACTGTACGAAGCCATGTGTACACAGCGATCCTGGCCCTTCGCCGACTGGGACCGCTACCTCAACCAGCACCCCATCATTGGCCGCTATTGTCAGCAGCTGGTGTGGGCGGTCTACAACGGCGACGCCCTGGTGCAAACCTTCCGCCCCCTGGAAGACCGCAGCCTGACCGACGCCGAAGATGAGGACGTTACCCCTGCTCCAACAGCGACCGTCCGCCTAGCCCACAGTTGCACCCTCTCCCCTGAACAGATCGAAGCCTGGCAGACCCATTTTGGCGACTACGACGTGACTCCCCTGCTGGGCCAGTTCCACGCCAGCGCCTATGTCCTGCCCGACGCCCAGCGGCAAGATACCGAATTGAATGACTTTGCAGGCCATTTGATTGCAGCCTTTCAGCTCCGGGGCACAGCCTCCAAGCGCGGGTACACTCGCGGTTCAGCCGGAGACGGAGGCTGGTTTTCCGGCTACCACAAGACTTTCTCCGGCCTTGGTGTGGAAGCGGTGATCAGCTTTAGCGGCAATTCCCTGCCCGAAGAAAACCGCACCGTCGCCCTGACCCATTTGACCTTTTATCAACTGCCCGAGGAAACAGACTCAGACTATTTTTACAGCCGCCCTAAGCTCACCTTAGGTGAGGTTCCAGGGGTGCTGCTGAGCGAGATCTGGAACGATCTGCAGACGATCGCCGCCCAGGGGAGCGGGTATGATCCCGATTGGCAGAAAAAAGTGGAGTACTGAATACTGAACATGGCGAATACCGTTCGACCGCCCGCCGAAGTCCGCTACGCCGATGAGTTAAAAGCGATCGCAGCCAATGACCCTCACCCTAAGCCTCCAGGCTGGAAACTGTCGCCCAGAGCAGTGCGCACCTTCATCTTAGGCTCCCAGGGGGAAGCACTCAGTCATAAACAGGGTCGCAAAACTATCAAAACCGCCATTACTCAGAAATTTTATGGCGACGACGCCCTGATTGATCGCGGCGTCGTCACCCTGGCAGGCAATCGCGGGCTGCTGCTGGTGGGCGAACCCGGCACCGCCAAATCGATGCTCTCAGAGTTATTCAGCGCCGCTATTTCGGGGGACTCCACAAATACGATTCAGGGCACGGCAGGCGTCACTGAAGATCAAATCAAATACTCCTGGAACTATGCGCTGCTGATTGCCGCAGGCCCCAGCCCTCAAGCCCTGATACCCTCGCCGCTGTATGTCGCCCTGCAGCAGGGTAAGCTCGTCCGGTTTGAGGAAATTACCCGCTGCCCGCCCGAAATTCAAGATTCTTTGGTCAGCGTGTTGTCAGATAAGGTGCTGATGGTGCCTGAATTGGATGGAGCCGAACGGGTATTGCTGGCTCAAAAGGGATTCAATGTCATTGCCACGGCTAACATTCGCGATCGCGGCGTCAATGAAATGTCTAGCGCTCTCAAGCGTCGCTTCAACTTCGAAACCGTCGCCCCGATTGCAGACAGAGCCTTAGAGCAGCAGCTGGTGATGGAGCAAACCCAGGCGCTGCTAATCGAATCAGAGGTCTCAGCGGCGATCGCCCCCGACGTGATCGAACTATTGGTCAGCACCTTCCATGACTTGCGCTCCGGGCGCACCGCCGAAGGTATCGTGGTGGAGCGCCCCTCCACCGTGATGTCTACCGCCGAAGCGGTCGCCGTCGGCGTTTCGGCGGGTCTTGACGCCCACTACCTGGGGGACGGCGTTGTCACCAGCCAGCATATCGTTCGCAACCTATTAGGCTCCGTACTCAAAGATAATCCGGAAGACGCCAAAAAGCTGACCCACTACTTCAACGTTGTGGTTAAAAGCCGGGCCCAGACTAGTCCAACCTGGGAAGCTTATTACAAAGCCCGCAAGTGGCTGAGGTGATTGGGCCAATTTCCCTATGCATTGAGTACACTCCCCACCGAATAGCACTGAAATAAGCCATGTGGGCAATGCCCACCCTACGGAATATCTAATTTTCCTATGCATTGACTACACCCTACACCCCACACCCTATACCCTATACCCTGACTTCACTGAGGTGTATTCCACACCAGTGAGAACGCTATATAGCCATCCAAATATAAATCGAGATTAAATCAGAATGGTATAAGCTTAAGATTTTGATGAACTTAATCTCCTTTCTATTGCGTTCCTCTTGGAAAAAGCTAGCGATCGCGATCGCAGCCGGATTTCTGAGTGGCTGCAGTAGCGCTGGCCTGATTGCTCTAATCAGCCGCGCCGTTGGGGGGCGGTTTGCTACTTCATTCCCAGCGATCGCCTGGGGATTTGTAGGGCTGGCTTTGTTAGCTCTGAGCACCAGCATCCTGGCCCGAGTCATGCTGGTGCGCCTATCTCAGGATGCCGTCTTCCAACTGCAAATGCGCCTCAGTCGTCAGATTCTGGCGTCAGAGTTAACCCATCTAGAGCATCTCGGCTCGCCTCGCCTGCTGGCCACACTGACAGAAGACATTCAGGCCATTTCCAATGCCGTTTTTGTGATTCCTCCCCTAAGCATCAATATTGCCATTGTGCTGGGGTGCATGGTCTATATCACCTGGCTCTCATGGAAAGTATTGCTGATTGTTCTAGGGTTGTCGTTAGTGGCGGGTTGGAGTTGCAAACTCCTCTTGCAACAAGGCAGACGACTGCTCGCCTTTGCCCGTGAGGAGCAAGACATACTGTTTAAGAACTTTCGCACAATTACTGAAGGGATTAAAGAACTCAAGCTGCACTATTGGCGGCGTCAAGCCTTTCTCACCGATGATCTGCAAGTGACAGCCGCTCAATTTCGGCGTCATAATACGGCGGGGCTGACCTTATTCGCC
>JAKSDM010001588.1 GCA_022360135.1 Pseudanabaenales cyanobacterium
ATTGCCTGATGGAATGTGGGAATGAATTTGAGATAACTTTGCTAGTTGAGCGACTGCAGGGAGCTGCATAGCGATCGCATGTAGATGATCATTAGAAGGCTGCGCCACTTTAGCGATCGCAGGCCGATGATCGTTAAACAACTGTGCCACTTTACTAAACAGCTGTGCCACTTTAGCGATCACAGACCGATGATCGTTAAACAGCTGTGCCACTTTACTAAACAGCTGTGCCACTTTAGCGATCACAGGCCGATGATCGTTAAACAGCTGTGCCACTTTACTAAACAGCTGTGCCACATTAGCGATCTCACCCCTGCAAATAGCGATCTCACCCTTGCAAATAGCGATCTCACCCTTGCAAATAGCGATCTCACCCTTGCAAATAACGATCTCACCCTTGCAAATAACGATCTCACCCCTGCAAATAACGATCTGAGCTTTGAAAATGGCGATCTCACCCCTGAGATTGCTGATCTGAACTCTACTATTAATGATCTAAGCCTACAGAATGCTAAGGCTGTGAGGCTGGTTTTCAGTAATACCAGGATGCCTCCCTCATCCCCAACTCTTCTCCCTGAGGTCGATTGAGACGCTTCAATAAACCCATTAATCCCTCTGTTCAGCAACGCCCAGAAAACTCTATACACCTAAATTCTGCACTGACAATGAAAATTTCTTGAAGCTGTCTGCATAACATAACCCCCCAGTAAGACTATTATGCGGACCAAGATCTGGCTAATCATCTCATTTGGGGGTGTTATCAAGAGTTTGATCTGCCTAACGCCCCTATTTGAGAGAATTAGCCCGACAAAGATTCTGCCTAACACCCCATTTTAGGTAGTTATGCAGACAATTTTCGGTATAACATCCTTCCTAGGGGTGGATATTCAACTTAAGATCTGGCTAAACACTCTAATTTGGGGTGTTATGCAGAGTAGACGAAGAGAAAGCAGGCTAAACAATAGTTAATCTTGCAACCTAGTTTCAGTTGTGTGGCCTATCTAAGCTAACCATAGCCTGGGCGTATACAGTGATATTGCTACCATCCATTGCAATAGCTAATCCATTTGGCCCTTTCTACAATCTGGCGTAAAATGCAATAAGCTTGGCGCTTTATGTGATTACCAAGAAAATTTTTGCCCTCTATGCTATTTCGTATCAACCCAGATTAGGGCATCAAGCTAGGCCCCGATTCTGAGTCACACTAGAGGAATATAACTATGGGCAAGACAATTTTAATCACTGGATCCAGTAGTGGTATTGGTAAGGCAACAGCCAAATACTTCCAAGAACGAGGTTGGAATGTCATAGCCACGATGAGATCGCCAGACAAGGAAACAGAGTTAACTCAAGTCGACAATATTTTGGTGACCCGTTTGGATGTTCAAGATTCTGCCAGCATTACTACTGCTGTGGAGGCGGGCATCGCCAGGTTTGGCAACATTGATGTGCTCTTGAATAATGCAGGGTATGGGTCTTACGGTTTGCTGGAAGCAACACCAGTTGAAAAAATCAAACGTCAGTTCGAGGTGAATGTGCTTGGTTTGCTCGAAACAATCCAGGCCGTTCTGCCTCACTTTCGTGCGAATCGAGACGGCATGATCATTAACATCTCTTCCATTGGCGGTAAGATGACCTTTCCCTTAGGCACGCTTTATCACGGTTCAAAATTTGCAGTTGAGGGGTTATCTGAAGCACTAAGTTTCGAAATGGAAGCAATCGGTGTCAAGGTAAAGATCGTAGAGCCAGCAATGATTAGGACCGACTTCGGTGGTCGTTCTTTCGATTTCAATAATGATGAAAGCCTTACAGAGTACCAAGAATTAGTGGGTAAATTATTGGCAGCTCTGGGGCCTTTGGAAACAAGTGGCTCGGAGCCTATTGTTGTTGCCGAAGTCATCTATCAAGCAGCGACTGATGGTACCCATAAACTGCGGTATACAGCTGGGCTAGACGCTCAGGAAATTGTTGCAAACCGGAAAGTGGCAGATGATGAAACCTTTCTGGCAGGTATCAAGGCACAATTTGGTCTTTGATCAGGAGATGACCTTTGTAACATGAACTCAGAAAGCCAGAAATTTGCCTTGGATTCAGGATGGCAGGTCTTGCTGCAGGATCTGGGTGTATCTCCCCAGGATTTATTACACCAAGCCCGTTTACCACTAGACTTGTTTAGTCAACCATCGTCTACCTTGACTACAGAGGAGTATTTTCGCTATTGGCAAGGGTTAGAGACACTTTTGTCTAGCGACCCAGCCTTCCCACTGCGCGTCGCCCAGTCGATTACAGTAGAATCCTTTAGCCCACCAATGTTTGCTTGCATTTGCAGCGAAAATCTAAACCAAGCCTTGAAGCGATTGGCCCAATATAAGCCCCTGATAGGCCCCTTGAGACTTGATGTTGAGGAAACCGACCATCAAACTCAGGTTGTTTTGGGCGAGTTGCCAGGACAACTGCCTCTGCCACAGTCACTAATTGCCATGGAACTGGCATTTTTTGTGCATCTTGCCAGACTTACTACCCGCGCTCACATTATCCCTGTAGCTGTACAAAGCACTATCAGCATCCCTGCAGTCACTCAATTCGAGGCATTCTTTGGTGTTCACCTAACCAGAGGAGAACTCAATGCTGTAGCCTTTTCAGCAGCGGATGCCCAAAGGCCATTTCTAACCTCAAATGCAGGTATGTGGTCAATTTTTGAGCCAGAGCTGCAAAAACGTATGAAACACCTAGAGATAGGATCTCAGTTCTGTGATCGTGTTCGGGCTTGTCTAATGGAAATTCTGGCAAGTGGTCAAAGCTCAATGGCTGAGATTGCTCAGAAACTGGCGGTTAGCCCCCGTACGTTACAGAGACGATTACAGGAAGAGGGCACAAGCTTCCAACAAGAGCTGAGTAACTTACGTGCAGAACTGGCCAATTATTATCTAGCCAATACACCCTATTCCAGTGCTGAGATATCATTCTTGCTCGGCTACAGTGATCCGAGTTCCTTCTTTCGAGCATTTCATTTTTGGACTGGAAAAACTCCAGACGTCGTACGTGAAATGTCTCAACTACAGTAAGCAGCAGTTGTTTCATCAGAGTCTTGCAAGATAACAATTCTGTTGGAGCGGACTGACGACAGCGATTATGATGAAATTTAGAGTTGTCAGCAGCCGCTCAACAGCTACGTTAGGGTGCGTGGTAACGCACCGCCTATAGCAATTCTCACTTGGGTTGAACACATCTCGTGAAGGCGGGATGTGGGGTGTAGGGTTTAGGGTGTAGTCAATGCAATTGAGAACCGCTATACAACAGCATTAGCCATAAATTTGGGCATTCTTGCCTCAAATGATAAAACTGGATCAGGATGCCCAACTATCGTCGCCCTTACATTCCCGGGGGTACATACTTTATCACTCAGGTCACCTATAAACGAGTGCCTTGGTTATGTCGTGATGTGGGTCGCCAAGCACTTAGAGACGCCATCATCACTGTCAAAAAGAGCTATCCATTCTCGATAGATGCAATTGTCTTACTGCCGGAACACTTTCATTGTTTGTTAACGCTACCCCCTGATGATGCGGATTTTTCGATCAGATTAAAGTTGATCAAAATTTATGTCACAAGGTATTATGGCTCGGCATTGAATATTAATCGAGTGGTCTCTCAATCACGACATAAGCGAGGAGAACGCAATCTTTGGCAACGTCGGTATTGGGAGCACTGGATTCGCAATGAGCGAGATTTTGCAACTCATTGTGATTATATTCATTACAATCCAGTCCGCCATGGTTTGTGTAAGGCTCCTCAGGATTGGCTGTTTTCAAGTGTGCATCGGTTTATTGCTGAGGGGATCTATCCTTCTGATTGGCGCCAAGATAAGAGTCCGGAAATTCCTCATGATGATTGGGATAAATAGTTGGAGTGGTGTGACATAGCTCAGGTGAAGCTTCCGCGTGGGGCGCCGTATAGCCCAAAGGGCATGGCTGACGCTAAAGCGAAGCTTAACGCATCAAATCAAAGGGTTCTGGAAGTGGTGCGTTAGTCACGCACCCTACTGGACTAAACCAATTTCCTCATTCAAGTTTTAGCTGAATTGAAACACCTTTAAGATCCGGATTAGGATGAGTCTCGACATAGGATTGGATTAACTGTCGGCAGGCCTCAAAATAACTGAAAGCTGAAATCAACTGATTCCAGGTAGGAGTCCGACTAAATTTTATGCCTTTATCCTTAGCAGCCTTACGACAGCCATTATAAGGACCATA
>JAKSDM010001099.1 GCA_022360135.1 Pseudanabaenales cyanobacterium
CTGGCAGTCGATGATTGCAGGGCGCAATCCAGATGTGATAGGCGACAACTATATTGAAAGACTGGCTAACCGCTGGAATTTGGCGGCAGATACCTACATCAGTCATGGAGAGGAAATCTCACTCATCCGTTACGAGGATTTTGTTCTGGACAAGAGCGGCGCAATCAGCAATTTGGCGAGCCAGGTCGGTTTAACCCCAATCCACAATATTGCTGACAAGATCAACATACAATATCAACCGCGTAGCGATCGCACTATCAGCTGGCCAACGTTTTTTGGCATAGATAATCTCCGTCGGATTGAGGCTATCTGTAGTGACCGAATGAATTACTTTGGCTATTGATCACACCCAAATTGCCTGGCAACAAGGATTCCTAAATCTAAAATCTAAAAATGCAAGCACCTATTTTTATTGTCGGTTGTGATCGTTCAGGAACCACGTTGCTGCGGCTTATGCTCAACCAAAGCCCTGTACTGCATATTCCTAATGAATCTGGATTTTTAACCAAACTTTGGAACCAACAGGACGTGTATGGTGATTTTGTAAAGCCTTATCAACGCTGGTTCTTTATTCGAGATCTACAAACTAACAAAGCGACTTCTGAAACCGTCAGCTTCCAAATCTTCAAGTTGACATCAGAGGAGGCTGAAGCCGCTTTGGCTGAAGCGGCTCCAACGAATTATCTCGGTGCAGCTTCGGCCATATTCAGCGCTGCCGCCGCCAAACAGGGTAAGCAACAATGGGGAGACAAGACACCTCGTCAGGTGATGCATATCCCATGGCTTGCAGAAGCTTTTCCCCAATCCAAATTTGTCCATGTTATCCGCGATGGTAGAGATGTGGCTACTAGCCTTCTCAAAGCAGGTTGGGTCAGTAGCTTTCTCGAAGCAGCCCACCGTTGGCGGGAAAGGGTTGAGGCTGGCAGAACGACAGGAAAGGCTTTAGGTAGGGAAAGATACTACGAGCTTCGCTATGAACATCTGGTAATGCAGCCTGAGGAAACCCTCAAAAGTCTATGTGGTTGGTTAGGGCTTGAATATGTCCCTCAGATGAAATGTTACTACGAAAATGCGGCTGACTATATCATTACAAATTGGCAGCTTCATGAAATGGCGACTAAGCCTATTGACCCATCACGAGCCTATACTTGGAAACAAAATCTAGCTCGACGCGAAATTGCCGATTTTGAGAGTGTGGCAGGCGATTTGCTAAGAGAACTTGACTATGAAGTTAGTGGCGCCAAAGTTCAATTTTGGCTTCGAGGAATTCGATTGGGTATCCAAAGCCTCAAGCCGCATTTGAAGAAAACGCCAGAAATTCTCCGCAAACTAGGGGCGAGCTGAGTTGTCATTAGCTGAGTTGTCATTATTGGAATAGGTTATGTCTTTCGTGGACTTTATGATTCTTGGCGCCATGAAGAGTGGCACAAGCACATTGGCCGATATTTTGTCAATGCATCCAGAGATTTGCTTTTGCCGGGAAAAGGAACCTCATTTTTTTAGCAAAAGTTCCGATTGGCAAAAAGATCTGGGAAATTATAGGCGTCTTTATAGCCCAACAGAGAATCAAATCAGCGGCGAGGCTTCCACAACCTACACCTGTTATCCAGAGTTTAACAAAGATATTTGGCAGGCGCTTTATGACTTCAACCCTAAATTGAAGTTTATTTATATTATGAGAGATCCCATTGAGAGGATTGTGTCTCACTATATACATAACTATCTGAGAGGATATACTTCAGAACCTCTTGAAAATATAGTTCTAAGCCAGTCTCAATATATCAACAGGACGCGTTACTTTGTTCAAATTAAGCCGTATTTAGATCGCTTTGGAGAAGAACAATTACTTTTGCTAACATTTGAAGAATTTATTGAAAACAAGGCGCACTTTTTGTCTAGGATAGCAGACTTTTTGAGTATAGACGCTGCAAAATTTAGCAACTTTGAAAACGTGCATAGCAATAAATCGATTGGTTCAACTAAGCCAGATGTGAGAATCGACAACTTTAGAAAAAATAGTATCTTTGATCCTGTTAAGCCATTAATCCCTAAGACATTTAGAAAGATTATTTCCGCTAGCCTTTATAAGCTAATGGAGAAGAAGGTTGATTCCAGACCTAAACTTTCTGATCAAACGAGGGCTGCAATTCTAGATTTATTGATGTTGGATATTTTAGAGATTGAAAAGTTAATGAAGAGAGAGTTAGTTGAATGGAAATCTGTCAATTTCTATATGAATAGAAAGCTTAAATCGAAGACTAGGACATGAGTTATACGACTTCCCATCAGGCTCAATTGTGGTAGTATTCACCACTGCCCACTAAACCTTCATCGACATGTAATTTAAGCCAAGAAACCTTCTAGGTGAAAGGGATCTGGGCCTTGTGATTTTGACGACCGCAGACCAAAGAACACTTCGTCCCCACCTATCCATATCCCTTGTCCTTCATGTGGTTGGCAATGATGGGGTTGACGCTGGTTGACTGACAAAAGTCTAGAGCCCTCACCCCCAACCCCTCGCCCAGAGGGCGAGGGGAGCTGATCCACACTCTCGTTCCCTCTCCCAAGGGGAGAGGGCTAGGGTGAGGGCTTTCCAAGCATCCACAAAAAAGTTTTGTCAGTCAATTAGGGGGTTGACGTATAGTTTGACTCATCGTCCCCTGATTTTAGTTTTCAAGGTACGATACATGGCTCTGGGCTTTGCCGCCGGACTTTCTTATCTGTCTCTATTGATACACAAAGGTTTGCCGCTTAATTTCCCGCTTTGTGGAGTACGCCTATTCATCTGACTTTTAATTATATAAAATTTTCTAAATATATAAAAATCTTTTTGTGTATAAAGATTTACCGAGCCAAGAAGATTGTTAGACTGATTTTGGATATATACCCGTATAGTTTTTATTGAGGTTAGCTAATGAGCACTTAGAATTGTTGCTTACATGAGAATTGCTTTTTTTGTTGAGAAATTTCCAGCTTTGTCGGAAACTTTTATACTAAATCAAATTACAGGATTAATTGATCACGGACATACAGTTGATATTTATGCAGATATTCCAGTCAGCGAATCTAAGAGCCACTTAGATATAGAGAAATATGATCTGCTCAGCCATACTTACTACAGTCCTCAGATGCCGAGCCATCTATTCTGGCGCATCTTGAAAGGCTTTGGACTATTACTGGCCAATTTCTTCAAAGATCCTGTTCTCTTGCTGCGGTCCTTGAATTTTTTCAAATATGGTGTGAAAGCGGCATCGTTACGCATCCTATATGCAACAATCCCTTTTTTGGGCAGACGCCCCCAGTATGATATTATCCAGTGCCACTTTGGTAAAAATGGATTAAAAGGGGTATTCTTGCGGGATGTTGGGGCGCTAAAGGGTAAGGTGATCACGACGTTTCATGGTCTTGATCTGAGTGGTTTTATCCATGATGTGGGCGATCGCATCTACGACCCGCTATTCAAAAAGGGGGATCTATTTCTTTCCATCAGTCACTATTGGAAACATCGGTTGGTCCAATTGGGCTGTAACCCAGCAGAGATTATTGTCCATCGGATGGGGATTGATTGCCGTCGATTTACCTTTACCCCCCGTCGATTGAATGCTGATGGTCGGATTCAGCTGATCACGATCGCCCGTCTAGTTGAAAAAAAGGGAGTGGAATACGGTATACGCGCTGTTGCGAAGCTGGCGAAAGATCACCGCAACCTGGAGTACATGATTGTCGGCGATGGATATTTAAGGGAGCCCCTGGAGCAGCTGATTCAGGAGCTAGAGGTCGCCGACATCGTGAAGTTGGTCGGTTGGAAACAGCAAGCGGAGATTATTCAGCTGCTGAGCCATGCCGATATCCTGCTCGCGCCCAGCGTAACCAGTCGTAAGAATGGCGATCAGGAAGGAATTCCCGTTGTCTTGATGGAGGCGATGGCGATGGGGTTGCCGGTCTTAAGCACTCAACACAGTGGGATTCCCGAATTGGTTGAGGATGGGGTTTCTGGCTTTTTGGTCCCCGAGCAGGATGTGACGGCTTTAGCTGAGAAGCTGGCCCTTTTGATCAAATATCCGGAGCGTTGGCCTGAGATGGGTAAAGCGGGTCGCCTACAGGTAGAAAACCACTTTGAGATCCACCAGCTGAATGATCAACTGATTCAGATTTACGAACAAAGATTGATTGAGGATCAGAAGACAGTATGGACAGACCGCCTAAGATTCTATCCCTGATGGAAGATTACATGGGTCATCGCACCTATAGCAATCTACTGAGAGAAGGTTTCAGTCAATCTCCTGGATGTAGCATAGACTTCTATTGGTATAACGAAGAAAGAGAACTGGATACTCGAATTCTCAGGCGGCTACTTAGCTTCTCATTGCCAAATCAATGGATACGCAAGCAAAACCTGGACTTTCGATGGTTTCGAGGGCAAATTGCAAATGCCCACATCGCCAGACGGTTAGCCCTTAAAAAGCTGAGGAAAACCCAATATTCAGCCCTTCATTTCCATACCTACGTACTGGCGTTTCTCTCATTAGATTTAATGAAGCAACTGCCTACTGTCGTGAGTCTTGATATGACATCCTGGCAATCTTCGCAAGAGAAGGCTGATCCTCAGTTTAGATGGACCTATCACCCTAATGTATGGCTTGGTAAACAGGTATTTAACGCCGCCGCGCGAATTGTCACCCGGTCAGAATGGGCCCGCCAATCAGTGATTGCAGACTACGGTATTGCCCCCGAGAAGGTAAAAGTGGTTCATCCCGGGGTTGACACCATGAAGCTGACGCCGCCGGATGCGTTAAGCCGCGATCCGCAGCAGCGATTTAATATGTTGTTTGTCGGGGGTGATTTTGAACGTAAGGGGGGGTTAGATGTTCTGGATGTTTTTCTGCAATCCTTTTCAGAACAAGCAGAGCTTCATCTTGTGACCAGGGCGCCCGTCCCCCGTCAGCATCCCAATCTTCATATTCACCCTGCGGTTAAGGCCTATTCGCCTAAGTGGCTTGAACTCTATCGTCAGGCGGATGTGTTTGTGATGCCTACTCATTTTGAAGGATTTGGCTGGGTTTTCATTGAAGCGATGGCGGCGGGTTTACCCGTCATCGCTACCCGCATCAACGCCATTCCTGAGATGGTGAGTCATGGAAAGACGGGCTTTTTGATTCAGCCGGGCGATCGCCTTGATCTGGCGGATAAAATCCGAACATTGATGGAGAATCCGACCTTAGGCCGCCAAATGGGGATGAATGGGCGCAAAGTGGTAGAGCAAACCTTCAACGCCCAAACTCACTGCCAGACGCTAGCGTCTGTTTTTAAGGACGCCCTCGTTCTATAACCTGCCTATCCTATGGGGACCTGCTATAGCAATCCTCGCTTGGATTGAACCCTTCTCGGCAAAGTGGGGTGTGGGGTATAGGGTGTGGGGTGTAGTCAATGCAACTGAAAATCGCTATCAGGAATTAGCGTACAAATAAAGTATAAAGTCCCAGTAGAAGACTGTGGATGGGGGAATGGGGGGATGGGATATTTTTTAGTTGCGGATTCTTAACTCGGATTTGTCACAAGTTTTGTGGTTAGATTGGTTAGAATTCAGACCTGACTCGATCGGGGCTTACTGAAATGGGGCGGCAAGCTTAAGCCAGTCGCTTACACTTGTTTGGCGATATTCAGACTTAGCTGCAAGCGCAATCACAAAACTGGACCAGACATCAAGCTGAACCAAGCCGCGTCTACAACAATATAAATCCATCAATCCCGGGTGGTCTCTTAGCTGAGTGTTACTTACTGGAAATAAAAGAACACGATGGGTAGTTCATCCCCTTTGGAACCCTCTAAACCGAGCAGGCCCAGTAACGCTAAGCCTGAGGTTAAGATCGGTCACAAACCCACCTTGGCAATGCAACTTCAATTGGGCGATTTCAATCCATTATTCACGGTCCCAGGTGATATTTTCATAGAGGCCGAGAACTACACAGCCTCAACCGCCGCCAATGACCAACGCTGGATTCGAATCAATGACAATAACGCTTCAGGTCGAACCGCTATGCAGGCTGGTTCAGACAGTGGCGTGGTTTATCAGAAGCAAGATTTAGGCAATAGTTCCAGACTAGATTACACAGTCAATTTTGATAAAGCGGGCGTCTACTATGTTTGGGCCCGGGGCAAAGGCGTAGGCAATCTTAAAGACAGCAATTCTGTTTTTTTGGGGCTGAATGGGAAAGTTGTTAAAAACTCTCGGGCTATTAAAAACTTCGGTTTACCTTACGGTTGGA